>JABFRG010000512.1 GCA_013141295.1 Polyangiaceae bacterium | reverse complement strand
CACCCGGCGTGGCCCTCTCGGGTCCGGGCCGGCACCCTGAAGCCCGATGGCGAGAGCGACGGGCTCCGCTTCGTCCGCGCCTTGCTATCCACGAAATCGGCGCCTCGCGTCGACCGATCTGCCCGAACCACTTGAAAGGGCCGCCCATGGAGAACGACATGAGAATTCGCACCGCGCTACTGAGTGTGTCCGACAAGACCGGGATCGTGGAGCTGGCCCAGGCCCTCCGCGCCCAGCAGGTCCGGATCATCTCCACCGGCGGCACCAAGGACGTGCTGCAAAAGGCCGGCATCGCCGTCACCGACATCACCGAGGTGACCGGCAACCCGGAGGCCTTCGGCGGTCGCATGAAGACCATCTCGTTCCAGGTCGCCTCCGGCATCCTCTTCGACCGCACCCGTGACAAGGACGAGGCGGAGAAGCTCAAGATTCTCCCCATCGATCTGGTGGTGGCGAACCTGTATCCCTTTGCAGAATACAAGGAAAAGGGCCTCTCGCTCGAGGAGCTCATCGAGTACATCGACGTGGGCGGCCCGACCATGATCCGCGCCGCAGCGAAGAACTTCCAGCACGTGGCGGTGCTCACCCGGCCCGAGGACTACCCGGGCTTCATCGCCGAGCTCGGCGAGAAGGCCGGCGCCGTGTCGGTGGAGTCGCGGAAGCGCTGGATGCGCACGGCATTCCACGCCACCGCCACCTACGACACCATGATCGCCGAGCACCTGGCCGGCGAGAAGCTGCGCTACGGCGAGAACCCGCACCAGTCGGCGACCTTCACGCCGGACCCTTCGGGCATCTCCTTCGACGTGCTCGCCGGCAAGGAGCTCTCGTACAACAACCTGGTGGACTTGGATGCGGCGCTGGCGGCGGCGCTACCGCTGGCCCACCCCACCTGCGCCATCATCAAGCACGAGAACCCGTGCGGCCTCGCCTCGTCGCAGAACCTCGGCGAGACGCTGGAGCGCGCCTGGGGCGGCGATCCGGTGTCGGCCTTCGGCTCGGTCATCGCCTTCAACCGCAAGGTGGGCGAGAGCGACCTGAAGTTCCTGGGCATGGACCAGAAGGAGACCCGTCGCTTCGTGGAGATCGTGGCAGCGCCCGACCTCACCGACGAGGCGGTGGCCTACCTGAAGCAGAACAAGAACCTCCGCGTGCTCCGCATTCGCGATCAGCGCACGGGCCCCAAGAAGACGCGCCGCATGCTCTCCACCGGCACGCTGGTGCAGGATGCCGACGAGATCTTCACCGAGAAGCTCGACGTGGTCTCGGCCACCAAACCCGAGAAGCTCGACGAGGATCTCCTCCGCTTCGGCGTCCACGCGGTGCGCTGCCTCAAGTCCAACGCCATCGCGCTGGTGCGGCGCCACGGTACCGGCATGGAGCTCCTGGGCATGGGCGCGGGGCAGCCGAACCGGGTGAAGTCCACCGAGCTCGCCGTCTCCCAGGCCCAGGCCAACCTTCGCATGGAAGCGCAGGCGCAGAAGGCCGCAGACGTGCACGCCTACGTGCGTCAGGGGCTGGGCAGCGCCTACCTGATCTCCGACGCCTTCTTCCCCTTCGCGGACTCGGTGGAGCACGCCATCGAAGCCGGCGTACGCACGGTGGTAGAGCCGGGCGGCTCGCTGCGCGACCCGGACGTCATCAAGGTGTGCGACGCTTCCGGCGTCGTCCTCGTGTTCACCGGCACCCGGCACTTCAAGCACTGAGCGGCATGATCACCAACATCGACATCCCCGGCCTCGAGCTCCTTCACCGTGGCAAGGTCCGCGACAGCTTCCGCATCGACGCGACGCGGCGCCTCATCGTGGTGACCGACCGCATCTCGGCGTTCGACCTCAAGATCAAGACGCCGATTCCCCGGAAGGGCGAGGTGCTCAACCGGCTCGCGGCGTTCTGGTTCGACGAGACCAAGGCCATCGTCGAGAACCACCTGCACGCGGTGGTGGATCCGCAAGCCATGGTGGTGACCGAGGCCACGCCCATTCGCGTGGAGATGGTGGTGCGCGGGGCCATCTCCGGCAGCATGTGGCGCGGCTACCAGAAGGGGGTGCGCACCTTCTCCGGCGTTACGGTCGGCGAAGGTCTCACCGAGAATGCGCTCTTGCCGGAGCCCATCGTGACCCCCACCACCAAGGAAGAGTCGGACCGCGAGATCACCCCCAAGGAGATCGTCGACACCGGCCTGGTCTCGCGCGCCACCTACGTGCAGATGGAGCAGACCGCCCTGGCGCTGTTCCAGAAGGGGCGCGACGTGGCGGCGCGGCGCGGCCTCATCCTGGCCGACACCAAGTACGAATTCGGTCTGGTGGGCGACGCGCTCATCCTCATCGACGAGATTCACACCCCCGATTCGTCGCGCTTCTGGGACCGCGAAGCCTACGACGCCGATCCGGCGAACGTGCCCTCCTTCGACAAGGAGTTCGTACGCAAGTGGATGCGTAGAAACCAGGTCTCGGGCGAGCTCCCCACGGTGCTCCCGGACGACGTGGTGGCCGAGACCGCGCGACGCTACGCCACCCTCTTCGAGCGCGTCACCGGGCAATCGCTCGGACCGGCCGAGGACGACGCCGAAGCGCGCTTGCTCAAGAACCTCGTCACCGCCCGCATCTTGCGCGACAGCAAGGCCCCCGTGTCGAGCCGTCGGGGGGCCTCGTGAACGACGCGCTCTCGCCGCTCGACGGCCGGTACCGCGATTCGCTGGGCGATCTCCGGCAGCACTTTTCGGAGCTGGCGCTCATGCGTGAGCGATGTCGCGTGGAGGTCGCGCACGCGCTGGCCCTCGACCCGGTGTTCGGCCCCCTCGACGCGGGCGTGAAGGAGAAGGCGGAGCTCTTGCTCGCGGGCTTCGGCCCTGCCGAGTACCAGGAGATCAAGCGCATCGAAGACACCCTGCGGCACGACGTGAAGGCCTGCGAGGTGTTCCTCCGGGAGCGCCTCGGCCTGCGCAACCCCAACCGCATCCACTTCGGCCTCACCTCCGAGGACGTGAACAACCTCGCGTACTCGCTGTGCGTGAAGGGCTACCTGGAGCAGGTGCAGCTGCCGCTCTCGGCGGGGCTCATCGGTGATCTGGCGGCCCAGGCAGAAGCCTGGAAGAGCGTGCCGTTTCCCGCGCGCACCCACGGCCAGCACGCCACCCCCACCACCGCTGGCAAGGAGCTCTCGGTCTACGTGGCGCGCCTGCTCCGCACGCATCGCGCGCTCAAGTCGCTCAAGCTCCGCGGCAAGCTCAACGGCGCCACCGGCAACTACTCGGCGTTCCAGGTGGCGGCGCCGGCCGTCGACTGGCGGGCCTACGAGCGCACGTTCGTCGAGTCCCTGGGCTTCGAGCAGAACGTGGCCACCACGCAGATCGAGGACCACGGAAGCCTGGCCACGTACTTCGATCTGGTGCGCGCCCACAACAACGTCATCCTCGACCTGTGCCAGGACATGTGGCTCTACATCTCGTACGGCTACGTGGTGCAGCGCACCAAGGCCGGCGAGGTCGGGTCTTCGACCATGCCGCACAAGGTGAACCCGATTCGCTTCGAAAACGCCGAAGGGAACGTGCAGCTCTCGAACGCCCTCCTCGCGTTCTTCTCCGACAAGCTGAGCCGGTCGCGCATGCAGCGCGATCTCTCGGAGAGCACGGTGATGCGCAACATCGGCGTCGCCCTCGGGCATCATCACCTGGCATCGCTCGAGCTTCGCAAGGGGCTGGCGATGATCGATCTCGACGCGCCCAAGTGCGCTGCCGAGCTCTCGGCGCATCCGGAGCTGCTCAGCGAAGCGGTCCAGAGCGTGCTGCGCACGGTGCGACCGGACGACGTGTATACCGAGCTCAAGGAGCACACCCGGGGCAAGACCTTCGGTCCCGACGATCTCGCGCGCATCGTTGCGGAGCTGCCGCTGGACGTGCAGCCGCGGCTCGCGGGCCTGACGCCGCTCACCTATCTGGGTGATGCGGCGCGCATCTGCGAAGAGGTGGTACAAGACGCCCGCGCGGAGCTTGCGCGATGACCGCCTCGGGCAGCGATCTGGTGGCGGTTCTGGGAGGAGGCGGCCGCGAGCACGCGCTCGTGTGGCGCCTCCTTCAGGACGGCCGACGCGTGGTCGCGCTGCCCGGCAGTGACGCCATTCCCGGGTCCGTCCCGGTGGACCTCGAGAGCGACGCCGAGGTGCTCACCGAGCTCCGGCGTCTCGCGCCCTCGCTGGTGGTCATCGGTCCCGAAGCGCCCCTCGAGCGTGGGCTCGCCGACACCTTGCGCGCCGAGGGCTTTGCGGTGCTCGGCCCGGGCAAAGCCGGCGCGCGTCTGGAGTCCTCCAAGGCCTTCGCCAAGGACTTCATGGTGCGCCACGGCGTCGCCACCGCGCGTCACGAGACGGTGACCGGCCTCGAAGCCGCGCTCGCTGCCCTCGCGCACTTTCCCGGTGGCGTGGTGGTGAAATACGACGGCCTCGCGGCCGGCAAGGGCGTCATCGTCTGTGCCGACCGTGCCGAGGCGGAGGCGGCTGTCCGCGAGCTCGCCACGCGCCACGGCGACGGCGCGACGTTGCTCCTGGAGGAGCGCTTGGTGGGCCGCGAGGTGTCGCTCCTGGCGCTCACCGACGGCCGCGATGTCGCGCTCTTTCCCCCGGCCCAGGACCACAAGCGCCTCGGCGACGGTGACACCGGCCCCAACACCGGCGGCATGGGCGCCTACTGCCCGGTGCCCTTCTGCAACGCGGCGGTGCTCGCGGAGATCGACGCGCAGATCGTCGAGCCCACGCTCCGCGGCCTTGCCCAAGACGGCATCGCCTTCCGCGGCATCCTCTACTTCGGTGTGATGGTGACGGCGGCCGGGCCGCGCCTGCTCGAGTACAATACCCGCTTCGGGGATCCCGAAGCGCAGGCGGTGCTCCCGCAGGTGAAGGGCGATCTTGCCCAGCTCTTTCTGGCGACCGCGCGCGGCGAGCTCGGCGCTTCGCGCGTCGAATCGCATGCAGGGTACACCGTTGCCGTGGTGTCCGCGGCGGCCGGCTATCCCGGCACTCCCATGAAGGGAACGCCCATCGAAGGCCTCGACGTCGCGGACGCATTGGTCTTCCACGCGGGCACGCGCCGTGCGCCGGGCGGCACCGGCTTCGTCACCGCGGGCGGACGCGTGCTCTCGGTGGTGGCCCGCGGCGATACCTTCCGAGCGGCCCGAGCCCGCGCCTATGCGGCCGCCGATCAGGTGCGCTTCGATGGCATGCAGCGGCGCTCCGACGTGGGCAAACAGGCGGAGCCCAAGCGCATCGCCATCCTCTTCTCCGGGCGCGGTTCCAACATGGAAGCGATCCTCGCGTCCATCCGCGAGGGCGAGCTCCAGGGGTTCGCCGAACCGGTGCTGGCGGTCACCGACAAGCCCGACGCCAAGGGCATCGAGGTCGCCAAGCGCTTCGACGTTCCGGTGGCCACCCAGCCCTCCAAGGGAATCCCGCGGGCCGACTACGACGCCACCCTTGCCGGTCTGCTGCAAACCTCCCGCGTCGACTACGTGGTCCTCGCAGGGTTCATGCGCATCCTCTCGCCGGTCATGGTCCGGGCGTTTCCCCGGCGAATCCTCAACGTGCATCCGGCCGACACCCGGGCCCATCAGGGTCTCCACGGCTATGCCTGGGCCTTCGAGGCCAAGCTGCCGGAGACCTGGGTCACCATTCACTGGGTCGACGAAGGCCTCGACACGGGCCCGGTGATTCACCGGGCGCGCGTGGACCTCACAGGTGCTACCACCCTGGAAGAAGTGGAGCGACGCGGTCTCGCGGTGGAGCATCGAGAGTATGCCCTCGCCCTCAAGAACCTGATCCTGGAGCAAGCCTGAGCATGTGCGGAATCCTCGGTATCGTCAGCCCGGCGCCGGTGGCCAAGGACATCATCTACGCGATGACGGCCCTCCAGCATCGCGGCCAAGACGCGGCGGGCGTGGTGACCCTCGACACGCGCTTCCACATGAAGAAGGGCCTCGGCCTGGTGAGCAACGTCTTCCACACCGAGGAAGACGCCAAGGGCCTCCACGGCAATGCCGGCCTCGGTCATGTTCGCTACGCCACCCAGGGCACCACCGACGTGTTCGACGCCCAGCCCTTCGCGGTGAACTATCCGTTCGGTCTGGCCATGGTGCACAACGGCAACGTCACCAACTTCCAGGCGCTTCGGGAGTGGCTCAACAACGAGCACCATCGGCTGGTGGAGACCACCAACGACGTGGAGTTGATTCTCTATACGCTCGCCGCGGAGCTGGAGAAGAAGCACCTGGCGCGTCTCTCGGTGCACGACATCTTCGCCAGCGTGGGGGCCATCCACGCCCGGGTCGAGGGCGCCTACTCGGTGGTCACGCTCATCGCCGGCAAGGGCATGCTCGCCTTCCGCGATCCCTACGGGATTCGCCCGCTCATCTTCGGCCGCAAAGAGACGCCCGAGGGCACGGCCTACGCGTTCGCCTCCGAGTCGACGGTGTTCGACTACCTCGGCTACGAGCTCCTGCGCGAAGTGCGCCCGGGCGAGGCGGTGTTCGTCACCCTCGACGGCGAGGTGCATGCCTGGCGCGCCGGGGTCGACGAGAAGGCTACCGCCAACGAAGGCCCGACGCGCGGCGCCTTCTGCGCCTTCGAGTTCATCTACTTCGCCCGCGAAGACTCCAAGATGAACGGCCAGCTGGTGGCCAAGGCCCGGGTGCTCGCGGGCAAGCGGCTGGCGCGCGCGGTGCGCAAGGCCGGCGTCGAGCCGGACATCGTCATCGACGTGCCGTCGTCGGCCTACTTCGCCGCCTCGGGCCTGGCCGAGGAGCTGGGCGTTCCCTACCGGCGCGGGCTCACCAAGAACAACCACGTGGGCCGGAGCTTCATCGTGCCCTCGCAAGTGGAGCGCGAACGGCTCGTGCGGCAGAAGCTGAACCCCATCCGCGACATCTTCGAAGGCAAGAAGGTGGCGGTGGTGGACGACTCCATCGTGCGCGGCACCACCTCGAAGCACATCGTGAAGCTCCTTCGCGATAGCGGCGCCAAGGAGGTCTACTTCTGCTCCGCCGCGCCCCCGGTGAAGTTCCGCTGCGTCTACGGCATCGACATGGCCACGAAGAAGGAGATCATCGCGGCCAACCACAACGTCGAGGAGATTCGCGAGTTCATCGGCGCCGACGCGGTCATCTACCAGAGCCTGGAAGACCTCAAGGACATCTACGCCGAGATGGCCGGCTGCTTCGCCTGCTTCTCCGGCGACTACCCCACCCAGGTGGGCGAGAGCACCTTCTCGATCATCGAGGCCGAGCGCCTCACCCGCCGCAGCGAACGTATGCCCATCAGCGGCCGCTGAGCGGCGTCGTCGCGTTTTTCCAATCCTCCGCGCGTGCGCTCTCGTACAACGCCCGTATGAAGCTCTATTCGCGACCGCTCTCTCCCTACTCCGCGCGGGTCCGCGTGGCGCTCTACCACAAGGGCATCGACGTCGAGTACGTCGTCCCCGAGATGGGATGGTCGAAGGACCCTGGGTTCCTCGCGGTCAGCGCGCTCGGCCGCATCCCCGTCCTCGTCCTGGACGACGGGACCACCCTCGTCGAGTCCGGCCCCATCGTGGAGTACCTGGACGACGCGCGTCCGGAGCCCGCCATGCGTCCGGCCGATCCTGCGGCCCGCGCCCGGCTTCGCGCGTTCACGCAGATCGTCGAGCACGACGTCATGGCCACCATGATGACCGTGTTCGGGCAGGTCTACGCAAAACAGGATCACGCTGCGGCCATGGCGCGCCTCACGGAAGGCTTGCGCCATACCGAGCGCATGCTCGAAGAGACGCCCGGCGTCACCATCGCCGACGCAATGTTGGTCCCCACGCGGTTCAACCTCGACAGCCTCCAGCGCTTCGCCGGTATGCCTGGCCTCCTCGATCCGTTCCCGAAGATCGAAGCCTACCGCAAGAAGATCGACGCCACGCCCGCCCTCGCCCGCGTGTGGCGCGAGCTCGAGGAAGGCCTGGTGGCGTTCATGGCCTGGCTCGCGAAGCAGCCAGCGCCGCAGTAGCCGACGCTACAACGGTCCTTGTGCGGCGAAGCAGAGGCCGCTTCTGCAGAGGTTCATGCAGTCTCCGGGCGACGCTGCGCCGCGCTGCTCACGCGCCGATATCGGGGTGTAGTGCGACGTGCAGGCGCAGTCGCTGGTCTTCGCGCAGGGGATGCGCGGGGCCCCCGCGTCCAGGTCCGGGCGAGCGTTCGCGGCCTCCGGCGGGGGTTGCGGAGTCGCCGGCGCGGCGATCGGTGCCGGCTCGGGCGTCGCGGCGCAGGCACCAAGGACCAGCGCGAACACCCCGGCGATTGACCTGGCGCGGAGCATCCTCATCGAATCCGAGCATACCAGCGAGGCGCTCATCGCGCCTTGGGGACAGCGCGCGAGGCACCGCGCACGACATCGAGCACCGCGCCGGGATCGCAGCCGTAGATGCCCGCACCCCAGGCGGCGTTGAGCTCCACCGCGGCCCAGCCGCGATCTCGGATCGGCCCGCAGTCGAGCACGCACGCGCGCGGGATATCCATCGGAGAAGCGAGGAGCTCCTGTGCGAAGGCCAGCATGTCGGCGCGCTCGGCGTCGGACGCCGGTTCGGTCGTGGGGTCTCCGTCGCGCGCATAGACGGAATGCGCGCGAATGACGCCGTCGAGGACGAAGCACCGGTGCTCGGAGACGAAGTGCACCGGCTCGGCGATGAGCACGGACATCTCGGGATCGAAGCCGGTGGGGAGAGCGCCGGGCGCGTAGACCGCGGCGGGAAAGCTCTTGTCGTTGGGCGGCTTCACGAAGGCCGGCTCGCGGAGGCCCATGGCCGCCGCCAGCGTCGTATGTCGCACGCTGCGCCGACGAAACGCTTCCGGGAGCCGGGTAAGCCAGTCCTCCGCGGGGTCGAGCAGCTCGATGCCAAGCTCGCCCGCGAGGGAGGGGCCGAAGAGCGCCTCGGCGTAGAGCACGGCCTCGTCCACCGCGCGAAGCTCGTCGGGGACGCGCCAGGTAGCGAGGCGGTGCACCTCCCACGACTTCTCGATGGCCGCACGCCACAGCGCTTGCGAGTCTGGCGTCTGTCGAGGGCTCAGGATCAGCGTCGGCACGGCTTCCTCCAACCAAACTGTTCGGTGATCTAGTCGTAGGCGTACGCGAGGAGGAGCGTCTCCATCTCGTTGGCGCTGAGACCACCGTGGTGACCTTTGTAGCGAAGATCGTAGCGACCCTTGTCGCGCCACCACACGAGGCCGTCGCCATGGGGCAAGACGACGAGGTTGCCGAGGCGATCCGTCAGCCGCTTGGAGGGGCGTGGTCCGAAGTAGCCCTCGGCGAGGAGCTGGCTCGTGCGAAACACCGAGGCCTCGCCTCGCAGGGCCTCCTCGAGAGTGCCCGCGGCCTCGTCCAAGTGTGGGTCTCGGATGTAAAGAAACATATCCCGTGGGCCCCCTGCGGGTGCCAGGGGCCAGCCTTCCTCGGTGGCGCGCGACCATTGGGCAAGCTGCGGCACGCGCTCGTCCAGGTAGATGGCCTTCTCCGAAGACACGGCCGTCTGTCCGTGGTCGGCGGTCACCAGCAGCAAGGTTCGTTCGAGCTGCCCCTCGAAGCTCGCGTGCACGACGCTCTCCAGCAGATGCAGGAGCATCTCGATCTCCACCTCCACCTGACGCGAGGTCGGGCCGTGGGCGTGGGATATGCCGTCCACCACGTCCACGTACACGCAGAAGTAGGCCTTCTCTTTTTCGCGTGCGACCAGCTCCGTGAGATTCACCATCCCCTCGGGGAGGGTACGGAACGGCACGGACGTCGCGCCCGTCGTGACGACCCGCGAGAACGTCGAAGACGCCTGCGAACGATGCTGCAGACAGTACGACTTGACGCCGGCATCGCCCAAATCCCGATAGACAGTGCGGGTGGGGAAGAGTTGCTCGAGCGCGTGGGGAGACGTGGCGTAGGCCGGCGTGGTGGCGCGTTCACCCTGCACCAAGAAGGGGAGGGGAGCGAAGACGCGATCGAGCGAGGGCTCGTAGTACCACCACTCGAACATCCCTGTTTCCTCCACCGGAAGGCCGGTGTGGAGCGTGGCGATGTGGGTGGTCGTCGTGGATGGGAATTGCGTCGTGAGCTTCGAGGCGACGCCGCGCTCGACGAAGCGTGTCAGGAGCGGGTATCGGTCGGCGTACTTCGAGAAGAAGCGCCAGCCGAAGCCGTCCAGGAGGAAGAGCACCACCTTGTCGTAGCGCTTCGGCAGCCCTTCGAGCACCGACGCCGGGAGGCCCAGGGAGCCCTCCCCCGTCAGCACGTGGCGCACGAGCTTGGGAATCCCCGTGAAGCCGTAGGTGTCGTAGAGCGGCTTGCCGAGATTCTCGTCGATGCGCGCCGCCGCCACCGCCCGCGTTGCGTCTTCGTTCAACATCTCGCCTCCGATCCTAACGCATGTGCGGAGGCGCTGCGACGTCGGGCGCGCAGGGGCCGGAAGCTTACTTCGATGGCAACGGCGCGGCCCCGTAGAGCGCGACCGCGCGGACAGGTTCCGGCGCGGTCGAAGCGGTGGAGCCCGTCACCGCCGGTGCGCTCGCGGTGGGCTCCGGTGCCGGCGCCGCACCGTACAAGGCCACGGGCGGCGGCTCGGGTGGCCGTTGTGCTTCGGCACACGCGATGACCATCGCTCCTGCGAGCACGACCGCAGCGGAGCTCACCAGCGCCGCGCGCGCCAGACCCGCCGGAAACGCGACGTCGGGCGTAGCGGTCGGAAGCGCTGCGCGACAGAAGGGACAGACCGAGCCCTTGGCGTGGCGGGAACACGTGGGACAGACGACGAGCTTCATGGTGTCTCCGAGAACGTTTGCGGCCGAGGTTGCTTACACTGCCCGGGGCCTCGAGGTGGCGCGGCCCCGCTCATCGAATCCGAGCATACTTGGGTGTTGGAGGTTCGCGGACGGCCCTACTTCGTGGTCGAGCGGGCGACCAAACCCGAGTCGACGTTGCTCTCGCCGTCGCTATGCTGCTCGCCGATGCACACATTGAGCTCACCGCCCGGCACGCGTCCGTCATCCTTCCAGGGGCCGAATGCGGCCTTGCCCCCCTCGGGCTTCGCACCACCCTTCGCGCCGGTGCACGACGCCACAACGCTCCAGCTCCTTGCCAGCGAAGGCTCGAAGCGAGAGCTGATCGCCGGCACCGTGGGCGGCGTTCTCCTCGTTGCATTCGCCGCGGTGTGCGGAGCGGCGGCGTTCCTTCTCGAAGATGGGCAGCTTGATCGCTCGCTCCACACCGTCAACGAGCACGGGGTCGGCACGTTTCAGACCCTATCTTTCCAGATGAGCTCCATTGCCTGGTGGATGCCGGTGGTGCTCGTATTCTTTCTCCTGAGCTGCCTCGTGCACGGCGTGAATCGAACGCTCCGTATCCGCGCGCTTCGTTCGGGGACCGCCGTGTCGACCGTGTTCGTCCGAGCGCAAGGAGTCTTCATCCTCGGACCCGCGTTCGCCTACTTTCGAGGCCACCCGGGACTCCTGGGCGTGATGGGCTACCTCGCATGCATGGCGGCAGGTCTCCTCGCAGCAATGCTCTACGAGAAGCGCCGGACGGGCGCGCGGTCCGCGTCGCGATAGGCCGTTCTCCGCGGAGGATCATGGTGCGATCCGTGAGATCACGTGGGGCAACCGGGGCCCTCCGCACCGCCCGACGGCGTGGCAGAAATCAGGAGTGGTTTCGCAAGGCCTCCGCCAATTCGGTGCATGGGAGCCGTCGCGGGTCCTCGCGCGCACGCGGCACGTCGCTTGCTCGGCTCGCTCACCATGCTGCAACCGATCGACGAGCTCTCGTCCCGAACCATCGCTTCGACTTCGCCGCCTGCGCGGGCGTGTCGCCGTGCGCCGACCGTTTTCCGCGCAGACTCTGCGGCGTCCGCGGGGGTCACCCATGGTGGATGAGCCGGAGATCTTCACGCCCTCGTCCATCATCGCCATGGGGTTTTTTGCGATCGTAGTCACGGGGGTCGTTGGGTACCTGGTATTGGTCCTCACGCGGCCGGGCCGCGATCGCCAGCACCAGGCGCGGCAGTGGATGGCCTTTGCCCATGCCCACCGCGGGCAGTTCATCCCCGGCAGCGGCGTGTTCGGCGGCAATCGGATCGTGGTGCACCAATCGTACTGGCAGGTGGTGCTGGAGACGGTGACCGTGTCGATCATGGACGCGGTACGCTCGGGCTACTTCCCGGACGGCGGCACGTACACGGTGGCCAAGGTCCGCTATCACCAACCGCGCGGGCGAGACTTCAAGCTGTCGGCGGGCCAGGTGCGCGCTCTGTTGACGGAGAACGGACGCTGGGCCTGCCAGCATCTGCCAGCGGAAGCGCTTGTCGTGTCCAGCGCGCACGAGGGAGTGGTGGTCATGCCCGGAACATCGGCGGCCGACGCACAACTTTGGGCCGCCGTGACCATCGCAGGAGAGCTGGCTTCGTTGGCCGCGTGACGGCGCAGCACAAGGGAGCGAGCGCACGCCGTCCGGCCTCCTCGTGCGGCGCGCGTTGGCCGAACGCGACGTTTCCATTGGCGCCCGGTGCACTTTTTCGGGGAAGGTCGGGATCGACGGGGACGTATGTAGGCGTTCGGTTTTTGCTGGTTACCGCCGACAGACCCGCTGTACCATCGTGCGCATGAATCAACCCCCCGGTGGCAATCCTCCTGGCTATCCCCCTGGTTATCCGTACGCCCCGCAGGGCCAGCCGGGTCAGCCGGGTCAGCCGCAGCAGCCGCAGCAGCCCCAACAGAACTGGGGTCAGCAGACGATGGCGATGCCGAACAACGCACCCAATCCCTACGCGCAGCCGGGCCAGCCGCAGCAGCCGTACGGAACGCCGCCGCCGCCCCAAGCGAACCCCTACGGCCAGCAGCCGCAGGCGCCGCAGCAGCAGTACGGCGCGCCTCCGCAGCAGCAGTACGGCGCGCCTCCGCAGCAGCAGTACGGCGCACCTCCGCAGCAGCAGTACGGCGCACCTCCGCAGCAGCAGTACGGCGCGCCTCCGCAACAGCAGCAGCAGGGTGGCTACCCCGGCGCGCAGCCCGGTGGCTATCCCGGTGCGCCTGGCGCTCCCGGCGCGCAGCCTGGCTACGGCGGTCCCGCGCAGCAGCAGCCCCAGGCGGGCGGCTTCGGCAACATGCAGGTCGGCATCGGCGGTCTCAACTTTCAAGCGCCGAGCATCGGTGGCGTGAACCTCGGTGGTAGCGACTTCTCGCGCGCTGCGCTGGTGGGCGCCGTGCTCCACGGCGAGGGCTTCGAGTCGCCGCGCAAGGTCGGCGGGGCCATGATGGGTCTCGGCTTCCTGTTCTTCCTCATCAACACGATCTTGATCGTGGCCCACTTCTACTACCCGTACCTGTACTCGCTCGGCGCGATCTTCTGGTGGGGCGGCCTCTGGTTGCTCATCACCGGTCAGCCCCGCAAGCAGGCCGACGGAAGCAAGGCACCGGTCTGGGCCCGCATCGGCCTCGGCGCGTTCCTCTTCATCGGGCTCATCGTCGGCATCCTCGCCATCGTGGTCCCCTGGGAGCCCACCGGCTGAGCAAAGGCGAACGGCGCACGCCGTGAACGGGCCCGGACGCATGCAATCGAGGCGAAGGACGTGAAGTCCAGCGCTCCGCGAGCAGGTGTACCGGGCCTTTCGCTCGTCTGCGGTCTGGGCTCCGTGGTCGTGGCCCTGGGCTTCGACGTGGTGTTCATGAAGTATCCGGCGGGCTGGCTCGGCTACCTCTGGTACCTCACCACCGTGGCTTCCTTCGGCGGCGGCGCGTTCGTCGCGGCGCGCTCCACGCTGCCCGCGGCCCGGCGCGCGGCGCTCGGCATCCTCCTCGGGGTCGGCGCGCTCTACGGCGCGCTCGACATCGCCCTCGCCATGTTCCTCCAGCACCAGACCTTCTCCGGCGCCCTCTTTGGTGGCGTGCTCGGCGCCGCCATCGCGTGCATCAGCGTCAACGCTGGCTTCACCCGCGGCCGGCCGAAGGCCCCGCTGCCCGAAGAACACTGAGCGTGAAAAAGCCCACACGAGCCGAGCCTCGGTGGGCTTTCGTGGCGTGACCGGCGACCCTCAGTCGATGACGATGTGGCGGAGCTTCATCTGCACGTCGCTGGACCAGTGGTTCTTGAAGGCGCGCACGCAGGTGTCGAGGTAGCGATCGTAGTCGCGGTACACCTCTTCGCCCCACTTCTCCTTGATGGTGCGCTCGTGCGACCGGAAGCGGCGGAGCCACTCGGCGGTGGTGGCGCCGTAGTGCTCGCGGCGGGTGTTGAGCTGCATGATCTCGAAGCTCGGGTTGACGGCCATCACCAGCTCCTCGAGCCGCGCGTTGAGGCCGCCCGGGAAGATGACGTCGGCGGTGAACTTGAGATCGGCGATGTCTTTGCGGTTGCGCGGAACGCGGTTGCGCAAGATCGACTGGAAGGCGAAGAGACCGCCCGGCTTGATGTAGCTCGCGCACTTGTTGAAGTACTTGCGGTAGAGCTCCACCGCCATGCCTTCGTTGGCCTGGGCCGGCGACACCACGTGGTCGACCATCTCGATGGAAACCAGCGCGTCGTAGGGCTCCGCCGGGTTCATGTCGGCGTAGTCCATGCACCAGAACTTGGAGCGCGGGATGTTGCGGGCGACGCAGTCGTTGTACTGCTCGGTGGAGAGGGTGACGCCGTGCACTTCCTTGATGCCGCGCCGCGAGATGTACTCCACGTTGGAGCCCCAGCCGCAGCCGATGTCGAGGACGGTCTTCTGGTCGTTCAGCTCGGCGAAGTCGTAGAGCCAGCGGCTCTTGTTCTCTTGCGCGGCTTCCAGGGACTGATCCCACGTCTCGTAGACGGCCGACGTGTAGTGCATGCGCTCGTCGAGCCAAAGGCGGAAGAAGTCGTTGGAGAGGCTGTACGAAAGGTCGATTTCTTCTTTGGTCGAGGTCACTGTGCGTCCTCCGAATCCGGGCGTTTGCGCTGGAAATGGCACGAAAACCCGGCTTTCGCCAGCGAAAATCAGGGCGTAGCCGGGTTCGCGCCGGGAAACGCCGGGAAAGAGAGGCTCCTGGCCTCAGGCCTCGACGGTCGACGGCGCGGGCTTGACGACGGTCACGGCTCTGGTGGTCGTCGCGAGCCCGGCGCCTGCAGCCTCCGGCTCGCTTCGCTCCGCGGGCACGCGATCGGTGATGAGGCGCGCTCCGCGCTTGTACGAGACGTACGACCAGGCCCAGGTGAAGAGGACCACGAAGCGATTGCGGAAGCCCACCAGGTACAGCAGGTGGATGAACAGCCAGGCCATCCAGGCGAGGAAGCCGCTCATCTTGGCGCGACCAGCTTGCGCCACCGCGCGCTTGCGACCGATGGTGGCCATGGACCCTTTGTCCCAGTACTTGAACGGCGGCCGCCGGGGATCGCCGTGCACCTCGTCCACGATCACCTGGGCCACGTAGCGCCCCTGCTGCATGGCCACCGGGCTCACGCCGGGCAGCGGCTTGCCGTGATCGTCGAAGTGCGCGGCGTCGCCGATGACGAAGGCCTCCGGATGGTGTGGTACCGCGCAGTCGGGCCCTACCTGTACGCGCCCCTGGCGATCGAGCGGAACCCCCAGCGTGGTGAGCAGACGCGTTCCACCGACCCCGGCGCCCCACACCACCACGCGCGCCTCGATGAGCTCCTTGCCGCCGATCTCCACGCCGCGCTCGTTGATATCGGTGACGCGCACGCCGGTCACCACGCGCACGCCCAGGTCCTCGAGCTGCTCCTTGGCGCTCTGCGAGAGGTCGGTGGTGAAGGAGGCGAGGAGCCGCGGGCCGGCCTCCACCAGGACGACCTTGGCCTCGCCCGGTCGGATCGCGCGGAAGTCGCCGGAGAGGGTGAACTGCGCGAGCTCGGCGATGGCGCCCGCGAGCTCGACGCCGGTGGGGCCGCCGCCGATGACCACGAAGGTCAGGAGCCGCTTGCGCTCGGCCTCGTCGGTGGTGCGCTCGGCGCGCTCGAAGGCGAAGAGGACGCGGTTGCGAATGTCGATGGCGTCGTCGATGCTCTTGAGCCCGGGCGCATGGCGCTCCCACTGGTCTTTGCCGAAGTAGCTGGTCTTGG
Organism: Polyangiaceae bacterium; assembly: GCA_013141295.1. Taxonomy (GTDB): domain Bacteria; phylum Myxococcota_A; class Polyangia; order Polyangiales; family Polyangiaceae; genus JABFRG01. Next base: position 1,717 of record JABFRG010000512.1, on the reverse strand, counting down.
CGCCGGTCGCGAGCACCAGGTAGTCGTAGGCGAGCGACGAGGCTTCGCCCGGCGTATGCGTGTCCACCGAAAGGTCGATGCGCTTCGCCGCCAGATCGATGCCCGTCACCTCGGCCAGGAGCACCCGGAGGTTCTCCTGCTCGGCGAAGATGCTGCGAATCGGCATGGCGATCTCGGCGGGCGAGAGGCCGGCCATGGCCACCTGGTAGAGGAGCGGCTGGAACAGATGGTGGTTGGTGCGGTCCACCAGGGTGATGTCGAGGTCGGCGCCGCGCAGCGCCTTTGCCGTTTCGAGGCCGCCGAAGCCCCCGCCGATGATGACGACCCGCTTTTTCACCCCCGATATATGGGGGGGAATGTCCGTGTAGGGAAGGGGCATTTCCGCCACACCGGACCGACTTCGGCGCCGCCCCCGCAGATGCTCCGACGAATTTCGGGGTGTGTTTCCCCGGCTCCACCGATTCGTCACGATGGCCGGGCAACCTCAGGGGCATGAACGCCATCGAAGTCGTCCTCTTGGTCGCGGTGGTCTACGCGGTGGTCCTGGTGCTCCACGCCCTGGAGCGCAAGGACTCGACCACCGTTACCGATCCGTAAAGTCTCCCACGCGGCCCGCGAACCAGGGCATGCTGCGCACCCTATGCGGTGGCGCGCACTCCTCTTCGTTTCGCTCCTCGGCTCGTCGGCTTTCGCCCTCGACAAGCAAGGGTCGGCGCACGGTGGCTCGGTGGCCGGCGAGACCCAGGGGGTAGGCATTTCCGGCGCGTTCATGTTCGGTGTGGCGCTGTACAACCCGACCTACGCGGCGCGGCCCGACAACACCGGCCTCACGCTCTTCCGCTACGCGGCCCACGCCGACATCGACCTGATCGGTCGGCACCTTTCGATCCCCGTGGACCTCAACGTCTTCAGCGACCGCGAGCGACCGAGCCTGCTCGTGTTCTCGCCCACCGAAGGCGACGTGATCGCCGGCCTCACCTCCACCTGGGAGGCCGCCCGCGGCGCCATCGAGGGAGGGCTCCGCGTGGAGCACGACCGGCCGCTCGACCGCCTGGGCTTCACCCAGACGTACGCCGACCTCCGCGTTCGGTATCTGTATTCGCTCGCGGCCTTCCTCCCCAAGCTCCCGTCGTACATTCTCGACGGCGACATCACCGGGTGGATCGGTCAAGGGACGTTCCTGGTGAATCCCACCTACGCGGCCCGCCCCGACAACAGCGGGCTCGCGCTCTTTCGCTACATGGCGCATTTGGAGCTCGCGCTCTACGAGGGCGATCTGCGATTCGGTGTAGATACCACGTATTTTACCGATCGCCAGCGCTCCCACTTCACGCCGTCGGAGCTCGATCTCACCCTCGAGGTGATCGCCCACAAGGCCCCGTTCGAGGCGCACCTCGCGTACGAGCGCGACATGCCCCTCGACCGCGGCGGGCTGGTGCAGGAGTTCGTCTACGTGCTCGCGGCCTATTCGTTCGACTCGCGAAAGCCCACGCCTGCGCCGGTGGAAGAGCGCCACCCCATCGTCTCGCCCTGACGGCTCAGCGGCGGCAGTGGCCGTGGCGTGGGTGGCGACAGGCGCCGGCGTCCGCGGGCATGGGCCAGGTTCCCGCGTCGTCGGGTGGCGTGGGCCAGGTACCCGCGTCGTCGGGTGGCGTGGGCCAGGTGCCCGCGTCGATCGCTTCTCGTGATCGGCGGGGACGCGAGCGGGAATCTCAAG
>JABFRG010000294.1 GCA_013141295.1 Polyangiaceae bacterium | reverse complement strand
AAATCGAGGTCGTAAACCGGCCGGCGCCGGGGGTCAAAACCCAGCGCCCCGAAGAGCCGGATGTGAACAGCACTTGTCCGGTTCTGTGAGAGGCGCCCCCGGGAAACCGGGGGTGCCTACTCGGTCCGGACGACGCCAGGGCGAAGGCATCGCCCCGATTCGCCAATCTCGCGTTATTCGTCGCCGCGGAGGCCGTGCTTTCGGGCCATGTCGTAGAGGTGCTTGCGGTCCATGCGGGCTTCGCGGGCGGCGGCGCTGAGGTTGCCGGTGTGGCGGGCGAGCAGCCACTGCACGTAGTTGCGCTCGAATTCGGCGTCGTAGCGCGCGCGCGTGTCGCGGTAGCTCTCGGCAACGTCGAAGTTGTAGCTGCGGCCGCCGCCGGCGGTGGGGCCGGGGAGGAGCACCAGCTCCACGTCGCTGCGGCCCTCGGCCTTGGCCATGTACACCGCGCGTTCCATGACGTTTCGGAGCTCGCGGACGTTGCCCGGCCAATCGTGGGCGCAGAGCGCCTGCATGGTGCCCACCGGAAGGCTCATGACGGTGTCGCCGCTGGTCTTCTTGAGCAGGTGCTCGACGAGCGCGGGGATGTCCTCCCGGCGCGCCCGGAGCGGCGGCACCGTGACCGGCACCACCGCCAGGCGGAAGTAAAGGTCTTCCCGGAACTTGCCGAGCTTCACCTCGCGGAGGAGATCGCGCTTGGTGGCGGCAATGACCCGCACGTCGGTCTTGAGCGGGGTGTTGCCGCCGACCCGGCGAAACTCGCGGGTTTCGAGCACGCGCAGCAGCTTCGGCTGCACGTCGAGCGGCAGCTCGCCGATTTCGTCGAGGAACACCGTGCCGCCGCTGGCGAGCTCGAAGGCGCCTTGCCGCTGCGCCACCGCACCGGTGAAGGAGCCTCGCTCGTGGCCGAAGAGCTCGCTCTCGATGAGCGAGTAGTTCACGGCGCCGCAGTCCACCACCACGAAGCCCTTGCCCTTGCGCGGGCCGGCGTCGGCCACCCCGCGTGCCAGCACGTCCTTGCCGGTGCCGGTTTCGCCCTGAAACAGCACCGTGGCGTCGGTGGCGGCGATGCGCTCGAGCACCGCGAACACCGTGCGCATGGCGAGGCTGATGCCGATGGCCTCGCCGAAGTGGTCCTTGTCGCTGGGGAGCACCTCGATGCGGCTCGCCTCCACGCGCATCGCCAGCTCCACCTCGCCGATCTTGATGACCGCGCCGGGCTGGATGAACGCATCGGTGATGCGCATGCCGTCGACCTTGGTGCCGTTGGTGGACCCGAGATCGCGAATGCGCACGCCGTTGCCTTCGCGGACGATCTCGCAGTGACTGCGGGACACGGTGTCGTCGGTGAGGACGATGTCGTTGCTCGTGCTCTTGCCCACCGTGAGCTTGTCGTCGAGACGCTTGCTGGTGCCCTTGTGGGCGCCCGAGAGCACCACGAAGACCACCGCGGCGGTGCTCTTGGGGCCGGCCGATGCGGCCCGCGTCTCGATGGGATAATCTTCGCTCATCGTGCCTCCGTCAGGACGACCGTGACTTCCGAGCCGTCCAAAGTTACTTCGCGGGAGAGGTCGTGGGTGACGCCCTCCTTGTCTTTCGCTTCGATGACGAACCGGTACTTTCCGCTTGGCACCCGTACATCGTACGGCAGGAAGCGCCGTCCCGCAGGATTCAAGGTGGCTTCCCGCAAAGGCCCGTCGAATTCCCCCGGGCTCCGCACCTCGAGCCGCACCTCGGTGGGGCTCTCGAGGCGCCCGAGGTCGAACCGCACGTGCTGGTCCTGGGGCATCTTCGGCCCGAAAAAGTAGAACAGCAGCGCTGCCGGGATGATGAGCCAGGCCAGCTTCCGCCGGTTCATTTCGCTCGAAACCCTCGAATTTTCTGGGTCAGGCCCTTCACGATCTCGGGCGGAATCTGGTCGAACTTGGGCATGCGCCCCTTGCCGTTCTGGAGGGCGCTGGCGATAGCGGCGTCGGTGAGGTCCAGCTTGGAAAGGTCGGCAGCCCCGGTCATGGGCCCGTTGGGGCCGTCGCCGTGGCCCTCGGCGCCGTGGCACACGGCGCACTGGTTCATCCACACGAGCTCCACCAGCGCGTCGCCCTTGCCCTGCGGCACCTGGTCGGTGGTGCGGGGACCTTGCTTCTTGCCCTTCTCCTCCACGCGGTCGTGGTCCGCCGGGGTCCACTCGGTGGCCTGGTCGGGGGAGGGCGCGCGCTCGCAGCCGAGGAGCGTCGCGAGCGCGAGTGCGCCAGCGAGGGCGCCGTGGCGCCCGGAGAGACTGTAGGCAGACCGCACCATAGGCGCGGGACTGTACCATTTCTCTACGCAAATGGCGGCATCTCGGGGGAGGTGGCTCGCCAGGGGAAATGCGCCGCCGGTCCTTGTGGGGCGGCCCGGAGCACACTACGCTGGAGGCAAGCGTGGACCTCCCCAACGAGGCGCGACTCGAGGAAGCATGTACAACGGAAATTCGGCCTCCGTACGCAAGGTTACCGTCCCCGAGCTGCGGGCCCGCAAGGGCGGCCCCAAGATCTCGATGGTCACGGCTTACGATTTCACCATGGCCCGGCTGGTGGACGAGGCCGGCGTCGACATGGTGCTGGTGGGTGATTCCCTCGGCATGGTGGTGCAGGGGCTGCAAAACACCATCCCGGTCTCCATGGACGAGATGGCCTATCACTGCCGCGCCGTGGCCCGCGGGCTCGCGCACGCGCACCTGGTCGGCGATCTGCCTTTCATGTCCTATCAGTCGTCGCCCATCCAGGCGGTCGAGAGCGCCGGTAAGCTCCTCAAGGACGGTGCCTGCGAGAGCGTGAAGCTCGAGGGTGGCGCCGACATGGCCGAGCACGTGTTCCGCATCGTGCGGGCCGGCATTCCGGTCGTCGGCCACATCGGGCTCACGCCCCAGAGCGTCCACGCGCTCGGTGGCTTCAAGCTCCAGGGGCGTGGCGAGGACGCTGCCAAGCGCATCATCGACGACGCCAAGGCGCTCGACGATGCCGGCGCCTTCATGATCGTCCTCGAAGCGGTGCCGCCGGACGTCGCCCTCGAGGTCACCCGGTCCGTGTCGGTCCCTACCATCGGCATCGGCGCCGGGGTGGGTTGTGATGGCCAGGTCCTCGTGTGCACCGACCTCCTCGGCATGTCGCGCGGTCACTCGCCCAAGTTCGCCAAACGCTACGCGGAGCTCGGTGACGCGGTGGTCGCGGCCGTGCGCGAGTACGTGGACGAGGTGCAGAGCGGCGCGTTTCCCACCGCCGCCCATAGCTTCAAGCCGAACGTACCGGTTCCGCGCGAGTCCACCCGCGCGCCCGTGAGCGAGGCCACCGGCAGCTCCGAAGAGGCGGGCGGCGATCCCGCCATGCGCCCGGCGCAAGAAGGACGCATCCTCCGGCTCCTCACCGGCGGCTGAGCGCTCCATCGGCGATCCCGTGGGTACCTCCGCGGGCGTTCGTGCTCGGCGAACCACCTCCGCGTGCACCGACATCGGAGTGGTGTCGGGCACGCTGGGTGTGCTCCTCTTGCGCACGGAGCAATCGTCATGAAGTGGATCGTCGACGTAGGGGGAACC
>JABFRG010001277.1 GCA_013141295.1 Polyangiaceae bacterium | reverse complement strand
GCGCGCATCGCCGCATGCCGCGAGGGCAAGGGCGGAGAGGAGGGGCATAGCGAGGAGCGAGGCTTTCATTCGGCGTCCACACAGCTGAAGGACTGCCGCCACTGGGTGAGGGTCGGCGCGGCGGTCGGGGTCGAGGTTTTGGGCAAGAGCGTCGCCGTGATGCGCAGGAGCGGCTTCGACAGCTGCCCCGACGCCCGAAGCGCATCCTCTACGGTGGTGGAGCCGGAGGTCCAAGTGGGGGTGACCACCGGATACGGCGCGGCGGTTCCAGCGCCCACTTCGGCGCCGTAGGGGTCGGACGCGGTCTCGCGGGTCGCCGCAGTGAACACGATGGAGGTGCCGGTGGGCGTGTTCGACTGCCAGTCGAAGAACCGCCAGATCGGGCGCTGCCCGAAGGGACAGGTGGCGGCGTACTCTCGTACGAACACCGCGGCGCCGTAGTTCACCAGCGGAGGGGGCGCCGTGCACGTACCCGAAGCGCAGCGCGAGCCCGAGGAGAAGTTGCAGCAGGCGGCGTCGCTACCGCAAGTGGAGCCATCGAGGCTGCAGGTGGCCGACGAGTTGGAAACGCAATGCCGGAGCGGCGGATTCGCCAGCGGCTGGTCGAGCTTGCAGATCGCGGTCTTGATGGGGCCGGCGCCGCCGCAGCAATCCAGGTCGGTGTCGCAGAGGTTGGCGGTGGTGGGCGCGCCCGGCGAGCGGCACGCCTCGAGCGCGAAGTACGCGCGGGAGTTGCCGGCGAGGAGCTCTTGCCCCGGCAGATAGAAGGCCGGGAAGCTGGGGTCGGTGCCCGCGGCGGGGTTGTTGGAGATGGCTGCAACCCACAACTTCTTGGGCGTCGGCTCCTTGCTGATGTCGCGGAAGCGCGGGTCGCTGTAGTAGGGATTGATGGTCGACACGTTGCCGTACATGCGGCGCGACGTGAACACCACCCACGAGTAGCCACCCGACTGGATGGGGAGCACGGTCGGCTCGTAGTTGTAGACCGGGTCGTTGAAGTTCGTGGTGTTGACCGCGTTTCCGCCGCCGTCGTCGCCGGTGTACGTGCCGCTGCCGTGGAGGTTGGGCCCGGTGGGAAGGCCCACGCCATTGGCGTTGGCGAGCGCCACCGCTTGCGGCGTGCCGGTGGTGTTCACCCACCACAGCTCGCCGGTGGCCCCGGTGGTGTTGCAGGCGCCATCGCGCGAGTCGCAGTTCGACCGCGTGAAGCCCCAGCCGCCGTTGCGCGAGCGGATGATCTCCCGCTCGAACACCACGCCGTTTTGCCCCGGCGGGAGGAACGACGGCCACATGGCAGCGCCGGTCGTCGGGGTATAGAGGTTGCGGAACGAAGAGAACTGCTTGAGCACCGGGTCGAAGCTCATCATCGACAGCGTCTTCTGGTCGCCCGTCGTGGGTCCCGAGGTGGGGTTCGAGAGCGGCGCCGCGCCGCCACCGAAGAAGTTGAACGCCACCTGCGTGCCGTCGCCGCGGAACGCCGGCGTACCGGCCTTCAGGTTGGTGAAGATTGTGGCCGGCGGGAGCATGGGGACGCCCAGGCTCGTGTAGTAAAGGACGCTCTTCGACCCACCGCTGCCGGGCAGCGAGCTCGCGTCGGAGAACAGGTACGAACCGTCGGGCGAGAGCGCCGGCCAGGTGTACTTTCCGGAAGAGCCGATGACCACCTCGCTGAGGAGCGGCAGGGTGAGGTCGTAGCTGACCGCGGTGTAGTTGTCCTGCAGCGTCGCCAGGACGTTGCCGTTGGGCGACACCGAGTGGCACACGCGGCAGCCGGGGCCGTTCGACGCGGAGTTGCTACCGGCGACCACCGAAGGCGTCGAGGCGCCCGGCGGGATCATGAGGGTGGCCGCGCCGAAGCGTGCGCCGCCGTAGGTGTTGCCGTAGTTCTGCACCAGGTTGGTGCCGTAGGAGTTGTAGTAGATGCGCCCCTTGAGCTGCCCGTCGGCAAAGCGCACCGTCCGCGTGGTCTCGGTGCGGAGGGCGCCGCCGACGATGCGCTGGATGCCGAAGATGCCAGCGTCGCCGGACGCCGATCGGTTGCGGGCCACCGTTTGCTCGAAGGCGAACCAGGCGCTCTGCGGGAGGACGGCGCGCGGTTGCGCGGCGATGGCCGTCGCGGGCACGGTGGTCTTCTCGTAGATGATCTCGCTCCAGTTGAAGATCGCGGTGCCGGTGGCCGGATAGCGGAGCGAGACGCGCACCGCGTCGGCCGCGCTGCCGCCGTCGCGCCACTGGACGAGCGGCGCGATCTGCCCCAGCGGGAACACCGTCCCCGCGTACGGGTACAGGATCTCGATGTTGTCCGCGGCGCCGGCGCCGCTGAAGAAGGTGGGGCTGGCGTAGGCCGGCGGCGCTGCGCTGGTATCGGTGGCCGCCACCGTGACCCGTACGATGGTCGGAGCCGCAGAGAGGGTGCCGGCGTAGGCGTTGACGACGATGTCGCCGGCGATCGGGGTGACCAGCGTCATGAGCCCGGTCGAGCCGATCTGCGCGATGTCGAACTGGTCCACCGTCCACAGCGCGGGCACCGGGCCCACGTAGCAACCCGAAGGCAGGAGCGCCGGCGTGAGCTGCAACGTATTGGGGCCTCCCATGGCCGTCACCGGAAACGCCACCGGCGAAGCCGGCGACACGGTGAGCGCGGTGCAGGCCACCGAGGCGTCGCTGACGATGCCTTCGAGGGTGAGACCGGCGTCGCTGGCCTTGATACCTGCACCGGCGTCGCCCAGGCCGGAGCCGTCGTCGATCATGTTCTGGCAAGAGGGGTCGCACGGGTTGCCCACGCAGGGGGACTGCGTGCCGAGCGCCCGGGCATACAGCGGGACCTTCACCTCTTTGGTGGTGACGTCGCCGCTGCATTCGCCCCAAGCCCCGCCCTTGCACACGCGGGTTCCGGTGGAGCACGAGATGTAGTCGCCGGAGATGCGCTTGACGCTCCCGCAGGCGACCACCGTGCCGTCCGTCGCGCAGGGGCAGCCGGTATCGTGCAAGATGCACGCATCGGCGCTCCCCGAGCTCCCGGAGCTCCCCGACGCGAGCAGCGGAGCTCGGTCGTCGGCGCACCCCACCGCCACCACGGTCGTCGCCGCACCTACCGCGAACGCCGCTGCCCAGTACCAAGAAGTGGAAATCGATCGCATGGCCCTACGATCGAGAACGGCCGGAGCCGCTGAAGCATGAGGCCGATTCGGCCCCTCGCCATTTCAGTCGCGAAACAGCAGGCTCGCCAGCTCTTCGAAGCGCTCTTCCTCTTCGTCGTCACGCTTGCGGGCGCCGAGCGCACGGTGCTCCGCGTCGAGCTCCTTGAACTCGGCGTAGCCGAAGATCTTCTTGTGTCGTCCGAAATATTCGTGTCGTTCTCGGTAGTCGAGGAACCGCTTGTGGACTTCCTGCTCGGTCATTTCCTCTTCGCTACCCAGATTTCGTCCGCGCCGCCAGCACCCACTCGCGAAAAGTAGAGCCGCGTGCAGTTGGCGTTCGGTACGGCGCCGCGGCGATCGCCCAGATCTTCGAAGCGAACGAAGCGCCGATCGGCCCCCGGCGCGCGAAACGCCACCTTTTCGCTCTGGGTGGTCT
>JABFRG010001132.1 GCA_013141295.1 Polyangiaceae bacterium | reverse complement strand
AGCACGCCGCGGGTCGAGGGCGCAGCGCCCGAGGTTGCGGTCGAAGGCGCCGAGGCTGCACCCCGGGCCGAACGTCCGGAGCGCGCCGAGCGAGCCGACCGTGGCGACCGTGGTGATCGCGGGGAGCGCAGCGACCGTGGTGATCGCGGCGGTGACCGCGATGCCAACGGCTTCGGCGGACGCCCGGTGGTCCGGGAGCGGCACCAGATCATGGCGGCCACGCCCACCGACATCCCCCTCACCGACGGCGACGAGCTCAGCGGTCGCGATCTCGCGGACGCGGCGGTCATCGTCCTCGCCAGCTTCGACCGCAACCAGGGCCTGGTCCCGGTGCGCAACGTGGTCGAGGCCCTGGCCCGCCGTGGTCGCCTGGGCGGCGATCCTGCGCTCGCCGCGGGTCAGCTCTCGGCGGCCCTTCGCGCCGACAACCTGCGCCGTGGGGCCCAGAGCCAGCGTCCGCGCTTCCGCTTCGGTTCCCAGAACCGCGTGGCGCTCACCGACTGGTCGATGAACCCGGACCTCGTGCGTCTCGAGCAAGAAGCCCTCTTCGCCATCGAGAAGTACAAGGAAGCCGCTCGCAAGACGATGCTCCGAAAGCTCCAGGAGCTTCCGGGCCACGCCTTCGTCGAGCTCGCGCTCCTCACCCTCGAGCGCATCGGCATGAGCGGACTTCGTCCGATCCGTCGCTCCGGCTCCCCGGGCGGCGAGCTTCACTTCGCCGGCGTGCACCGCACCGGCGCCGACGAGATCCGCACCGCCGTGGTCATTCGCAAGGACGGCCGCGAAATCGGCCGCGAGCGCGTCACCGATCTGCGCGGCGCGCTCCACCACTACGGTCCGGCCACCGCCGGCTGGCTCATCACCACCGGTCAGGTGCTGTCGGGCGCTCGCGAAGAGGCTGGCGTCGCCGGCGCTCCTCCGATCGCGCTCTACGACGGCCTCTCCTTCTCGCGCCTCCTGGACGAGAACGGCGTCGCCGTCAGCCGCACCACCGTCACCATCGGTATCCCGGACATGGAGCTCCTCGAGACGCTCCGTGGCGCCTAGAGCCGTCGGACGCTCGTTCTTCGAAGGCTCTCGCATGCCCGCTCGGGGCGTTGCGGGGGCCTTCGCCCATTTCGCCACGCTCGTTTCCCTCGTCGGTTGCGGCGCGCCGACCGCGCCCACGCCGGTAGCGCCGGCCCCCTCCACTGCGCCCGCGCGGACCACGGTGGTGGGGATCGAAAAGCCGGTCCCTGCGGCACCACCCGCTCTCGAGCCGCCGATGCGGTTCCTCGCGCTGCCGAGCGCTCCTCCGCGCTCCGGGTGCGCGCTGGACGGCCCGGCCTTCGCCGGCGTGGCGGAGCTCGCGCTGGATCCGGAGGGCGCCGCTACGTTCGGGGACGCACGAGGCGCCCGCAAGACCTCCCTCCATTTCGGCGACGGATCCGACGCCGCGGTGACGGCGCACCTCGAGCTCGACGGCTTCTCCTTCGACGTGTTCGCGCGATCGGTGAGCCTGTACCTCACGGCGCGCACGGTGTACCAGGGCGTCTACGAGCCCTACGCCCGCACGCTCCTGGAGGCCCGGGCCAGCTCCGCCAGCGCGCTGCGCATCGAGCCCGAGGCCTGGCACGACAAAGACCCTCCGGTGTTCGAGACCAAGACGCCGTGGACCGTCCCCTGCGCGCGCATGGGCCTCGTGCAGGCGTCCTTCGAGGTGCCGCTCGCAGAGAAGAACCTGGGTCTGGCCTATTCGCTCCGGGACGCCATCGTGCTGGCAGCGCAGCCGGGCGGACCTCCGATCGTTCGCCTTCCGCCCCGGACGACGGTGGCCCTGCTCCGCGTGGACGGCGGCGATGCGTACGTGGAATGGGCCTCCGACCACGGCCGCTATCGGGGCTTCGTGAAGCGCAAAGACATCGACCTCGGCGCCGGCGGCGTCGGGCAGGGCTACGGCACCGGCTATGGGCGCGGGAGCACGTCGTGCGGCGTGACCAGCTTGCTCTACGTGGTGCACGACAGCGGGACCGCCCACCTGGTGGGGTCGGTCCTCCCGCGCACGCCCATCACGTTCCTGCCGCTCGCGGAGTCGCGACCGCCAGCCGTCGACGAAGGCAAGCTCACGTTCGTACAACCTCCGGCCATGCTCAAGCTACGTCCGGGGTATCGCCTGGCGATTGCGACGGCGCCCGCCGGCAGCTGCCGCGCGCGCCCGACCGACGCTCCGTAACACCTTGCCGCGCCCGTGCCCGGCTGACACGATGACCGCATGCGCATCGTCCCCGCAGCTGCGTCCCTGCTCCTCGGCCTCTCACTTTTCGCGCCCTCGGCCGGCGCCACCATCGTCTGGCGCGGCGGCTTCGAGACCAACGATCTGAGCCAGTGGGGCGAGAAGATCAACGCCAACCGCTGGTCGGTGGTGACCACGCCGGTGCGCGAGGGCACGCACGCCGGGCGCGTGGAGCTCCACGAGGGCGACGTCGGCCCCAGCAACCTCATTCGCGCCGAGCTCGGATACCACCCGGCCGCCGCGACCTTTCAGAATTCCGAGCGATGGTACGCCTTCTCCATTCGTGTGGAGACCACGCCTCCGCTGCAGAACCTGGATCACCAGTTCACCTACTGGGAGTGCGACGCGCCGCTCTACCGGCAGTCCATGAGCTTTCATTTGAAAGGCGAGGATCTCACGTTCCAGACCAGCGCCCAGAAGGGCCCCAACATCACGCCCTACAAGGGCAAGCTCGCGGCCGGCGCATGGCACGACTTCGTGCTCCACGTGAAGTGGTCGCTGGACGCGACACAAGGCTTCGTCGAGCTGTTCTACGACGGCGCGCTGGTGGTGCCGAAGACGGCGGTGCGAACGATGTACGCGACCCAAGACAACGCCGGCAACGACCTCATGCCGCTTGGCAGCTTCATCCACCAGGGCCTCTTCCTGGGCGCCCCGGTGGCGGGCAAGCCCACCGAGGTGCTCTACGTGGACGGCACCGTGGAGGCGACCACCAAGGAAGACGTATTTCCACCGGTGGCCGACGCGGGCCCCGACGGCGCATCGCCCTCGGGCGCCGACGCATCGATCGCCGGAAGCGACGGCGGCACCACGTCGTCGAGCTCGAGTGGCAGCGCAGCCCCCGCCTCGCCGACGCCCGCGAGCACCGACGACGGCGGCTGCAATCAGAGCGGCGCGGCCCCCTTCGCGCTTCCCCTTCTCCTCTTGCCCCTGCTCCGGCGGCGGCGACGCCCGCGGTGAGCTATCGGCAGGTCGCCCGCAGGCGGCTCGCCGAGGCACAACCGTAGCCCTTGAGAGACACCCACGCGGCGCGCTCGCCCTGTGCGTCGGGCGCCTCCAGCACGACATCGACCCCGGCGTCGCGAGCGCTGGTGCGCGAGGTCTCGTCGGGAAACACCGCCGAGAGCGCAGCGACCTTGGAGGTCTTCGCCGGCACCTGGAAGCGAAAGCCTCGCTGGAGATCGATCTCCCGAATGGATCGATAGTGCTTCGCCCGAAGGCGACCTTCGAAGGCCCGGAGCGTTGCCGCGTCGAAGGTCCCATGGGTGCGTGCGAACGCCGCAAAGGCCTTCTCGCCGCTCCCCTTGAAGG
>JABFRG010000296.1 GCA_013141295.1 Polyangiaceae bacterium | reverse complement strand
CACGCTCACCCCGCGCATCGTCGACGCGCTCCGATCGTCTCGGAGCGCGTCGACGATGCGCGGGGTGAGCGTGCGCGCGGTGCCTTCGCGGGTGCGCGTGGGTGCGTGCGTAATACAATGAAGGCACGCCAGGTTGCAGCGCTCGGTGACGGCGAAGTCGAAGCGCACCGGGCGCGCGAGCGGGGTTTCGCGAGCCTGTTGAAAGTCTTCGACCAGCACCGCCAGGTTGCGTCGGGCTCGTGGCGCGATGTCCGCGGCGGGCTCGCGCGCGCTTCGTCCGAGCACCGCACCACTCTGCGGAAGCAGCGTGACGCTGGCACCTTCGGCGGTCGCGCCGCCCACCAGGAGCTCGGTGCGCACGTACGGCAGCGCGTCGTCCTCGAGATCGACCGTGCGCGGTCCATCGGCCAGCGAGATCACCACGTCGACGACCTCGCCGGCCGCGGCGCGTCGGAACACCAGGAGCTCGCCTTCGTCGTGCACCAGCTCCAGCGTCCCCTCGGTGAGCGCGCGACTCCGCCGGCGCAGGTGGGCCAGCGTTCGCACCACCCGGCGGAGATCCTCGTTCCGCAGCACCCCCTCGAACACCATGGGCATGCGATCGGGCCAGGCGTCTTCCGGCTCCTCGTCGGCGGCCGAGGAGAATAGCCCCACCTCTTCCCCGTAGAGGAGCATGGGAATGCCGGGCAGCGTGAAGAGCAGCAGGTAGGCGAGCGGGAGCCGGTGCAGCGCACCCTCGCGCGAGAGCAGCGTGGCCAGGCGCACGTGATCGTGCGTGGACACGAAGCGTACGGCGCTCGTGCGGGCGTCGCCGCCGCGCCGCAGATCGCCCTCCATCAGCGCCCGCGCCACGCCCTGGAGCGAGCCGCGCACCAGCGCACGCCTCAGGATCTCGAAGGCTCCGAAGTCGGTGGCTGCATCGAGCGCCTCGGCTTCCAGCCAACGCCACGCGTGATTCGGTACCAGCTCGCCCACCATCGCCGCGTCGGGCCGCACCCGCTGCACGCGATCGCGCAAAGCCACCAGCAGGGGCAGCGGTACTTCGGCTGCCATGTCGACGCGAAAGCCGTCCACACCCCGCGCGAGGAACGCGTCGACCACCGCAAAGGCCAGAGTCCGCGCCGTCTCGGACCGCAAGTCGAGGAGCGGCGCATCGGTGCGCGTCCCGTAGTGCAGCAGCGCACCGCTCGCGGACCACTGAAACAGCCCCGCGTGCGCCGAGCGCGCGCCATTCTTCAATACGTCGGCTGCCGGCGGATAGGTGGGCGAGGCGTGCGACAACGCGAGATCTTGCAGCACCCGGATGCCGCGGGCGTGTGCGGCCTCCACCAGCGCGCGATAGGCCACTTCGCCGCCCAGCAGCGGGTCCACCGCCAACGGGTCTTCGAAGTCGTATCGATGCGCGCTGGCCGCCGGATGAACCGGTGTAAGGTACAAGCACGTGACGCCGGCCTCGGCCAGCTCGTCGAGGGACCGCTCGATGCCCCGCAGGTGCCCGCCCCAGCGCGCGGTGGTGCGCCCGGCGATCTCCCATCCGTTCTGGGGTTCCGCCGGCCGGAATCGGTCCACGAACACCGCGTAGAGCACCGCCGAACGTAGCCACGATGGCGTACGATCGCGACGCCGCTGGTGCACGAACGGACCGCTGCCGGAAACGTGGAACGCCACGCGGTCGCTGGCGGCGCCGAGCTCGCCCACGAACCATGCGTGGGTGCCGTCCTCGAACGCCGGCGCGAGCGGCACGTCGCGCAAGCCTTCGCCCTCTTCGACCTGCAGCCGGGGCGTTGCTCCGGAGCCGCTCCGCACGCCCATCAGCAGGCGTACGCTGCCGTCCACCAGGATCTCTACGAATGGCGGCGCGGGCGCGAAGAGGAACGGCTCGCCTGTGCCATCCACCACACGCACGCTGTTGACGTGCTCGCCCAGCTGCACGGTGCGCGGGTTCGCCGGATCGAGCACCCAGTGGTCGTCGACCAGGAGCTTGTAGGCATACGCGCCCGGCGGAAGGTCGACCTCCGTGTAGAATGCACCGTCCTCCCGGCGATCCATGGGGATGCCGTTCCGAAAGTCCGAGGTCTCGCCCTGGAGCGACACCCGCTCCGCCGGACCGGCGAAGACGAACGTGACGCGTTTCACGCGCCGACGATCATCGATACGGGCATGGCCTTGTGGCAGATGCGCTCGAGGGTCCGCACCGGCGTGCCGCAGGGCGGGCGCGCGTAGGCGGCGTTCTGGTGGTCGTCGGAGGACGACGTCCAGAATTTGCGCTTCTCCTCGGCGAGCTTGCGGTAGTGCTCCGCGACCTCGGGCTTGTGCCGCGACGTGTAGACCTCGTGGCCGCGGGCGTATTCCAGCACCTGATCGGTGCGCGCGCGGTCGCGATAGCGGGTGGGGTGGGCCACGATGTCCACCGCGCCATCGCCGCGAATGGCGTCGATGGCCTCTTCCGGTGTCCAGCCGAAGAGCTCTTTGTTCTCTTCGCCCTCCCAGAACGCCGCATGGTGGTCGCGGAACGGGGCGAAGAGCACGTTGCAACGCTCGAGGATGCGCAGGATCATGCTCTGCAGCGCGGGAAAGAGCGGTCCCGGCAGGCGCTCGAGCTCCGCCACGTCGAGCACCTCACGGTGCTCCGGGGCTTGCCGCGAGAGCCACTCCAGCACGAAGGCGCGCCACTGCTCCTGCACGCGCATGCCGCGCCGGAAGAAGAGCGTGCTCTCCATCTGGAAGCCGTCGAGGAGCGACGCCGGGTAGTACGCGAGCACGTGGAACTGCTCGGCACGCTCGGTGCCGTGGTGCAGGAACGCCGTGACCTCGAGGCCGGGAATGAACAGCATGCCGGCCTGGGCCGCGGCTGCCGCCCCACGACGCACGCCGCCGAGGACGTCGTGATCGCAGATGGCGGTGGCTTTCATTCCAAGCTGGCGCCGGAACTCGACGTACTCCTCCGGCGTCGCACGGCCATCCGAGAAATAGGTATGACCGTGCAGATCCGTGTCGACGAACATGCGCCGATTTTATCAGCGAGCGGCGACGGGCGCGGTAATCGTTGCCGCCGTTGTTGTCCCACACGTCGGCAAGCTGGAGGCGGGTACCGGGCGCGTAGCGGGGGTTCACCAGCTCGCCCGGGTTGTAATTCACCTTCAGGAAGGCCTTCACGTGGAAGGCCACGCGGAGCTCCTTGTCGGAGCCGGCGGGCACGATGGTCGTCTCGTACGAGGCGCGCCGGGGATCGCCCTGCATCTGCACGACGGCGGCGTTCACGTGCTTGTCGAGCCGGGCCGACTTCCAGTTCACGCCGTCGGTGGTGTAGGCGGCCTCGATCTCGTACTCGACCTCGCCGTAGGCGTCGATGAGGACAGGTCCAAAGCGGCCTCCGGTCTGGCGCTGGCCAATCTTGGTGTCGAGGCGCATGCGGTCGACGGTGCCGTCGGCGCGCCAGTCGGTGTACGACATGGTGGCGTTGGCGTTGCGCACGAGGTTGCCGAACTCGACCACGCGGGTGCGGCGCGCGCCGCTGCCTTCGTTGTCGAAGAGCGCGAGCTTGCTGGGGAGGTAGGCGCCGAAGACCGGGAAGGTCTTGAGGG
>JABFRG010000949.1 GCA_013141295.1 Polyangiaceae bacterium | reverse complement strand
TCTGATCGTGCTCTTGAGCGGAGAAGGCAAGCGCGCCTTCCAAACGACGTTGTCGGCAGGTGATCGTCTGTCGCTGCGGCGCGAGACGATCGACGGCAAGGAGGTGCTCGTGGCCGATCGCGCCGCGACCGCGTCGACCATCCTCGCGCCTACATACGAGCTCGTCGCCGTCCGGCCCGACTGGACGGACTCCCGAGCGCTCCTCGGCTTCTACAACCCGCTGACGCGCGCCTACGCCTCGACCCCCACGCTCGACCTCGTCATGCGCGCTCAGGAGGAGGTCTCCCTCGCTGCAGCCGAGGGACGTGCGCCGCGCCCATTCTTCCTGATCTTCGACGAAATGAACCTCGCCCGCGTCGAGCACTACTTCTCCGACTTTCTGTCGGCGATGGAGTCGGGCGAAGAGCTGGCGCTTCACGACGACGAGGACGTCGACGAGGAGATCCCACGACGCCTGGCGCTGCCGTCGAACCTCTTCGTCGTCGGAACCGTCAACGTCGACGAGACCACCTACATGTTCAGCCCGAAGGTGCTCGACCGGGCCTTCGTGCTGGAGTTCAACGACGTCGACCTCGACCTGCTCTCGGGGAGAGCGGCGAGCGAGGACCCGGCCTCGACGCCGCTGGCGCTATCGAAGTTGTCGGGTGGCCTCAAGCTGCTAGGCCGCGCGACCGATGAGGAGTGGTCGCGCTTCGAGGCGCTCTGCGAAGGAAGGCTTCGAAAGCTCCTCGCCACCGTCCATGCTGCCCTCGTGGAGGACAACCGTCACTTCGGCTACCGCGTCGCACGTGAGATCGCCCGATTCGCCGTGCTTGCCGCGGAGCAGACGAGCGCCAGCGACGAGGCTCTCCTCGCTGCGTTCGACATTGCTGTCCTCGCGAAGATACTTCCGAAGCTGAACGGCACGCAGGCGGAGCTCGATGCAGTGCTCCGCCGTGTGTTCGTCGTAGCGATTGGCTCCGGCGCGGCCGACGGGCACGACCTCGATTCGTGGAGCGTCGCAAAAGGCGCGCTACATTCTGCCAACGGCGAGGCGCCTCTCCTCCCGCGAACCGCAGCGAAGCTGTGGCGAATGCAGAAGCGCCTGCGCGCCAACGGGTTCGTGAGTTTCATCGAGTAGCGGGTGATGGCTCTCGGCACGCTCTCGTTTCGCTCGCGCGCTCGCGGAGTCACACCGGAGGACCTTCCGTCGGCTCTCCGCGTCCGTGGAGAGATCGAGTGGATCGTGTCGGGAGTGGTCCCGGAGATAGCCGCGCTCGCGGAGGCCGTGGGGCCGGGCCACGCCGAGAGGATCTCGGAGGGCGCCCTCCTGCTTCGTTTTGGCAACTCGGTAGGTCGGTTCGCCGTGGGCCGTCTCGGCACGCTCTTCGTACAATGCGGAAAGTGGGGAGAGGACACGTTCGACGCGCTCCTCACGGA
The DNA here is from genome assembly GCA_013141295.1 of Polyangiaceae bacterium. Taxonomy (GTDB): domain Bacteria; phylum Myxococcota_A; class Polyangia; order Polyangiales; family Polyangiaceae; genus JABFRG01. The sequence goes on along the minus strand of JABFRG010000949.1, from coordinate 2,174 downwards.
GCTCACGGAGGTCGCGCTCGCGCTGCCCTATGCCGCAGATCAGAGCGCGGGCCTGCCCCATGATCGCACGCTCGTTGCGAACAACGCGATCCTCATGCACGCGTTCCTCTACGCGCGGCAGCTGATTCTCGGACCGCGCGACACGGGCCTCGCTTCGTCGATGGCGGCGATTCTCGCCGATCCGCATCGGCGGTTTGAAGCGGAGCGAGATCGAGTCGGCCTTGCGGATGCCCGACGTGTGGACGCCCGTTCCGTCGCGCGCCTGGCCGCGGGAGCAGAGCCGATGGAGCGCGCGCGCGGCGCCGCGCGTGGGCTTGCGCTCGCTCAGACGCTTCGCGGGCATCTTCCAACGCACGTCGACGTCCCGCGAGTCCTCCACTCGGTCGACACAGCTGAGAATCGCTTCGTCCAAGCCTTCCTCGGCCAGCTCGCCGAGATCGTGGAGCGGGTCGATGCGCTGGCTCGCGCTCGCCCAGGGGGAAGCCCGTTCTGGGCCCGCGTCGGTCTCGACTGCCGAGACATGCGACGAGCTCTGCGACCGATACGCGATCACTCCCTTTGGGAGAACGTTGGCCGCCTCTCTCACGTGCCCGCCGCGTCCTCCGTGCTCCAAAGACGACGTGGATACCGCGACGTCTTTCGACACCACCTGCTCCTCCGAGCCGCGACGCGGCTACCAACCGACGATGTTCTCTCACGCCTGCTCGGCATGAAGGACGTCGCAGCCCTGTACGAGCTCTGGTGCTTCTTCGCCGTCGTGCGCGCCGTGGAGCAGGTGCTCGGGAGGCCTCCCGATTCCGCAGAGCGCCCGCGCGTGGACGACGTTCAAGTGGATCTACCCTGGGGGCTCCGCGTGGCCTGGAGTGAGGACGTGGCTGTCTACTACAACCTCACCTTCAGCCAGGCACACCACGATGCCAGGCGCTCGGCCTCGCTGCAGCTTCGTCCTGATGTCGTGGTCCGGGTCCGCGCAGGAGCCGTCGATACGATGCACGTCCTCGACGCAAAGCTGCGAATCGAACGCAGTGGGGCGGCGGGGCTCGAGCAGGACGAATCGAAGTCGTTCAAGTGGAGCGACATCGCCAAGATGCACGCGTACCGCGATGCGCTTCCGGCGGTGCAGACGGCTTTCGTGCTCTACCCCGGCGACGAGGCGGAGCAGTTTGCGATCGGCGGACCGGAGCCTGGGGCCGTCGGCGCCGTTCCCCTCGTACCCGGTGACGGGCTCGAGCACCTTGTCGAACACCTCCGGCGCTGGGTGACCCGAACGGAGAGTAGGTAAGAGCAATGGGATTCAAAGAGGACCACCCCGAGTTCCAGCAACTTGTGCGCGAGCTCATGCTGCTCCGCCAACACAACCTGGGGTTCAAGGACGGCGATCCGCAGGACGGCCTCCTGTTCTTCGCGGAGGCGGCGCTCGTCTGCTTGTCCCTCGAGCGCTTCGTCCGCGCGGTCTTGGGCGCGGATGCCGGCGAGAAGGACACCCTCTACAACCTGCTCCAAAAGGGAGTGAGCAAGGGGCTCATCCGGCTTCCGTGGGAGGACCAGGAGGAGGGCATCAAGAAGGTCTCGGCGGTCCGCAACACGCTCCTCCACGGCAACTACGAACAGGCGGCGCGGGACGCTGGCTGCGCCAGCCCCGCCGAGTACTTCCAGAAGCAGTTCGCCGGCGAGGTCGAGAGCATGTTCAAGATCACCGACCATCTCGTGAAGCAGATCGACCCGGAGACGGGACGGCCACGACCGCAGGAGGGGACGCGCAGCTAACCACCGGGTTCTCGGCTCGCCCCGGCGGTTAGCAGCTGCTGTAAACCGTCTCGGCCCTCGCGCCCGCAGCATGCTGAGAGAGCGCCCTGGGGGGCCCGCTGGGCGCCACCATCGCGGACGACAAAGAAAGAGCGCCGAGGCTTCCCTCGGCGTTCTCCGCCACCGTCGTCGTCGACCACCCGGTCCGGGGCGTTCGCGCACGGGTAAAAGTGGCTCCGACTGTAGGACTCGAACCTACGACCCGGCGGTTAACAGCCGCCTGCTCTACCGACTGAGCTAAGTCGGAACGTAACGACTCGCGAAGTAACAGGAATTCGTCGGGCGAGTCAAGCAGACGCGTTCACACGGTCGTCGCTTTTCTCGAAGTCGCGCGCACAAAAGGGACGTGGCCCGATGCATTCACATGC
>JABFRG010000121.1 GCA_013141295.1 Polyangiaceae bacterium | reverse complement strand
CGACGCCGCCGCCGACGCATGGACCATCCAGGCGGTCGAAGGGGGCATACAGGGCACGTCGCAGCCGGGCAAGGTCACGCTCTCGCTCGACACCACCAAGGGGCAGAACGGCCAGAAGGCCTACCTGACCGTGAAGGTGAACAGTCAGGGGCGCACCAAGTAGGAGCTCGTGACGGTCGTGTCCAAGGGCGCCACCGGCAGCTCCCACTACATGCCGATCCTCATCAATTCCCCCTGAATTTCCCGGGGCTTTGCCGGCCGGAGTGGTGCTACGCTCGCTTCGATGAGCGAACGCGAACGCACCGAGTCCCTGGACCGTGAACTGACCCGTCTCCTCGACATGGGCGACCGCATCGTCGCCCTGGCCAAGAGCAAGGGCGCCACCGTTGCAGAGTGCATCCTGCGGAGCGGCGCCGAGCTCTCCGCCAAGGTGCGGATGGGCGAGACGGAGCTGGTGGAAGAAGCCGGCACCCGCGCCGCCGGCCTTCGCATCATGAAGGGAAAGCAGGTGGCCACCACCTCCACCAGCGACCTTTCCGACGCCGGCATCGAGCGCTTCGTGAGCGACGCCATCGAGCTGGTGGAGCTGTCGCAGGAAGATCCGTTCGCGGGTCCCGCCGACCCCAAGCTCCTGGCCGACCCTACGAGCGCCCAGGACCTGGAGCTCTACGATCCCAAGGGCGGTGGCATCGACGCCGCCCAGGCCATCGAGCTGGCGCGACGGGGCGAAGCTGCAGCGCTGGCCTTCGACAAGCGCATCAGCAACAGCGAGGGTGGCACGTTCGGCCGCACCGCTGGCGGCGCTGCGCTGGTGCTCTCCAGCGGCTTCCGTGTAACCTACAAGGGGTCGTACCAATCGCTCAGCGTGGTGCCCGTGGCCTCCGACGAAGGCGACAAGAAGCGCCGCGGATACCACTGGACCGCCAAGCGCTTCCTCGACGAGCTGGAGAACGCGGAGGCCGTGGGGCAGGAAGCGGCCCGCCGCACGCTGCGCAAGCTCGGCGCGCGCACCGTTGCCACCACCGAGGTCCCGGTCGTATTCGACCCGGACGCCGCGCGTTCGATCCTCGGCACCCTGGCCGGTTGCCTCATGGGTAGCTCCATCTGGCGGAAGTCCAGCTACCTCATGGAGCGCGAGGGCACACAGGTGGCCAGCGACCTCGTCACCATCGTCGACGATCCCTTGCTCAAGCGCGCGCCCGGTTCGCGCCCCTTCGACGGCGAAGGGCTGGCGAGCCGCCTCAACATGGTCGTCGAGAAGGGTGTGCTACGCACCTATCTCTGCGATAGCTACTCCGCCCGCAAGCTCGGCCGCGAAAGCACCGCCAGCGCCAGCCGTGGCGGCGGCGCAGGGGTGGGTTGCTCCACCTCGAACTTCATCCTTCGTCCGGGCACCGCCAGTCACGACGACATCGTGAAGAGCACCAAGCAAGGCCTCTACGTCACCGACATGATGGGCTTCGGCTTCAACGCCGTCACCGGCGACTTCTCCCGCGGCGCCAGCGGCTTCTGGATCGAGAACGGCGAGCTGGCCTACCCGGTCAGCGAGGTCACCATCTCGCTCAACATGGACGAGCTCTGGAAGCGCATCGACGCGGTGGGAAGCGACCTCGACCTTCGCACCTCGACCGCCTCGCCCACCTTCCGCGTCTCGAAGATGACCGTGGCCGGAGGGACTGCGTGACCCCGGACGAGCTGAAAGCCGCACGCAAAGACCTGTCCTGTACCGCCAAGGAGCTGGCGGTCGCTCTCGGCCTCGAGCAGGCAACGGTGCTCGCGTGGGAGAAGGGCGATCTCTTTCCCACCAAGCAGTACGTCGACAAGATCCAGGCGCTCCGGCTCAAGGGGCCGGGCGCCATCCCGCGAAAGTCGAAGGGGCAGGACCTGGTGAAGAACCTGGCCGACCCCGAGCTGTGGGAGCTCTTTCGCAAGCTCGCGGCGCACAAGAAGCTCCGCGACGAAGTGAAGAAGATGGCGGCGTCCTACACGGACCCGTCCGAGGACTGACTACTCGTCGTCGTCCTCTTCATCTTCATCGTCGTCGTCGTCATCGTCGTCATCTTCGAAGTCGTCGTCGTCGTAGTCGTCTTCTTCGTCCGGCGATTCTTCGGTGGTCGTTGGCGTTTTCGACGGGGTCTCGGTCGCTTCGGAAGCGTCCGCTTCGTCGAGGTTCGGATCCTCCTCGGAGACGGACGCCACTGCATCCTCGTCGGCCGAGGCTACGGGATCCTCGTCGAGCTCTTCCTGTTCGGCCGTGAGGGCGTCCTGGTCTTGCGTGGGAGGCTCGGGCTCTTCCTCGAGCTCCGCGTTGTCGGTGGGCGCGCTGGGGGCGTCGGTGTCCGCTGCGGTCTCGCCTTCCGCTGCGTCGAGCGTGGGGGCGCCGTCCCAGTCGTCTGCCGCCTCCGGGTCGGCGAAGGCGGGAGGAATCTCGGTGTCGTGCGCTTCGCCGGTGCCAGAAGCCTCGGGCGCGGCGTCTTCTTCGCCGTGGTCGAGGAGCGTCTGGATATCGTCGAAGGACTCGCCGAGCTCTTTTTCGGCCACGCGCTTGGAGTCTTCGTTGAGCTCGGTGAACTCTTGCAGCGTCGGAAGGTCCTTCAGCGATTTGAGGCCGAAGAACTCCAGGAACTCCGGCGTGGACCCGTAGAGGAGCGGGCGACCGGGCTCGTCCTTCTTGCCGAGGATGCGCACGAGATCGCGCTCCAGCAGCATCTTCAGCACCGGCCCCGAGTCGACGCCGCGGATGTCGTCGATCTCCGGACGCGTGATGGGTTGCCGGTAGGCCAGGATGGCCAGCGTCTCCAGCTGCGCCCGGGTGAGCTTCACCGGTTTCTGCTTGGTGAGATCGCGCACGAACGGGGCGAACACGGCGTTGGTGCGGAACACGAAGCCGCCGGCCACCTCGTCGAGCTGGATGCCGCGCGGCTTGTAGAAGACGCGCAGCTCTTCCAGCAGAACTTTCACGTCCTTCGAAGGAGCCTCGGAGGCGCGCGACAGCTCGCGCACGCTGAGTGGCTTGTCGCTGGCGAAGACCAGCGCTTCGATGAGGCCGCGTAGATGGTCGCGGGCGGTGGTGGTGGGGTCGGCCACCGTGGCCTCTGCGCTCTCCGGTGCGGCGGCTTCGTCGCTGCCGACGTCGAGGCTTCCGTCGTCGTCCTCGCCGTCCTCGCCCTCGCCGTCGCTCGGCGTACCGTCGTCCGGCGTGGGCTCTTCTGCCTCGTCGGTCTCCGTGAGGACGATGTCGTCGTCGCGCAGCGGGAACAGGTCGGCGAGCTCGCCGCGCAGGTTCACCGTCGCCTCCGGGTCCGAGCCGTGCCAGGTGTCCTCGTTCGCCTCGGCCTCTTCGGCCTCGGTCTCACCCAGCAGCTTCTTCGAGCTCTCGGGCGGCGCGGCGGTCTCGTCCTTGCCCTTGCCTCGCTTACCCTTCGCCCCGGTCTTGGCGGGCTTGGGTGCGGCAGGTGCTTTCTTGCCTCGCTTGCCCTTGGGGGCGGGGGCGGTGGCCGCGGAGATCTGCTCCGAGCTCTCCGGAGGCGGCGGTACGCTCGTCACCGGGTGCTCTTCGGCGAGCTCCTCGGTCGCCGTTTCGACGGCGGGCTCTAC
>JABFRG010001108.1 GCA_013141295.1 Polyangiaceae bacterium | reverse complement strand
CGGCCACGCTCAGTCCTCCGCCCGGGCCGAGGAATTTTCGGCGGCCTTCTTCTTCTCTTCGCGCGGGGCCGGTGCCGGCTCGTCGTCGCTCTCGTCGGCGCGCAGGTGGGTCATGAGGACGTGGCCGAGGGCCGCGGTGTTCGCGAGCTTGCCCTTCACCACGCGCTGGAACGCGTTGAACGCGGCCACCGCCGGGATGGCGACGAAGAGGCCGATGGCCGTGGCCACGAGGGCCTCGGAGATGTTCTGCATGACGCCTTCGGGGGCCAGCGCCGCGGCGCCGGTGGCGCCCTTCTGCTTCCCGAGCTCGCTGAACGCCATCATGATGCCGATGACCGTGCCGAGCAGACCGATGAACGGTGCGTTGTTGCCGAGCGTGCCCAAGAAGGCGAGCCTAGCTTCGAGTCGTTGCTTTTGCAACTCACTTGCACCTAGCATCGCTTCTTCGGCCGCGTCCGCGCCGTGGCGGGCTTCCACCACGCCGGCCAGGACCACCGCTGCTTCGGCGCTGGGCGAACCCTCGAGGCGCTTGCGGGCGCCTTCGAGGTCGCCGTCCCGGAGAAAGCGCCCGAGATCCTTCATGAGCGCCGGAACGTTGTCGGACGTGGTCACGTAGAACCACGTTCGCTCCAGCATGATCGCGAATGAAATCACGCTCAGTACCAGCATCAGGATGAGGACCCAGCCGGATCCGATCCCCACCATCGCGCTCTGCACCTTCTCGATCATGGTTCGCCTTCGATGCTCCAACCGTCGGGTTCGCTTCAGATTCCCTCGGACTTACGGGGGGTCTCGGTGGACCGGTTCCGGTCGTCGTCGGGCTCTTCGCCATGACCATCGGACAGCTCGAATACCGCAGCAAGTACCGTGGTGGCGTAGGCCCCTTTCGGTAGCACAAAGGCGACCTGCATGTCGGCCTCTTCGGTTTGTAATTGAGTTGCACCTTCGTTATCCGTGAGCGGTTCCGTCGTTGCTGGAATTTCCAGATCCTCGATCCAGAGCCGGAGCGGGCGCCGGGTTCCTTCACCAAGAGACTTCGCTCGGGCCCAGTCGAAGTTTCCGCCGACCACCTCCTGGGTGATGGAGTCTTCGAGAGCTGCCACGGCGCCTCCCGGTCGCTTCATGGAGACGCCGGGAATGGGGCCGGTGGGGGAGACCTCGCCCTCGAGCGCCCGCGCCGCATCGGCCACCGGGTCCTCGCAGAGGAAGAGCGCGCCGCGGGTGTCGTCGTCCTCGCCCGCCAGCACCTTGCGCTCCCGGGAGAGGAGATCGCCCGCCAGCGCCGTGTTCCAGGTGCCATCGGCGATGCGCGCCTGGAGGACGCGGTTGAAGATCGACGACTGCAGCGCGGAGAAGAGGAAGCGGCGCTTCTTGGGATCCCGCGGGCCCTCGGTCTCGCCGCGCAGGAACTTCAGGGCATACTCGGCGTTGTCGCCCTCGCGGCCGAAGCGCTGGGTGCCGTAGGCGTTGGGGACGCCTTCTCGCGCGAGCTTCTCGAAGCGGGCTCGGGCCTCGGCGATGGCGCCGGCGGGGATCTTGCGAATGCGCAGGCGGAAGCGGTTGCCGCGCAGGTGGCCGGTCTTGAGCTTGTTGCCGTGGCGGGTGGCGTCGAGGATGCGGACGTTGGGCAGGGCGAGCCCCAGCACCTTTTCGTCGAAGCCTTCGGTGCGCGGCGGAACCGGGAGCGAGATGCGCTGGATGGTCCGAGCGTGCCGGTCCTTCATGCCGGCGACGCCCACATTGTCCGGGCGGATCCCCAGGCGCCGGGCCATCTCGCGCACCACGTCGTCGGTGGTGCGGCCGATCTTCTCGAAGAGCACGTAGAGGTGCTCGCCCTCGCCGGACGGCAAGTAGGAGGGGATCTCTTCCACCACGAAGTCTTCCGGGACCGAGCGAATCACGCCGCGAGGTTGCATGGGCGCACGACTACCATCAAAGCGGAGCGGCGCGCGAGGGGCGGGGTTCAAGGCCGATACCTGGCCGCCGTTCTTCTCGGATCATGCAGCAGGAGAGCTCGCTCGCGCGGCAGTTCGCGGCCCACGGCGTAGGGCTCGCGTCCGGGATCGTAGCCTGGGTGGTAGGCTTCGGGTTTCCGGCGACCTGGAACGGCGCCATGACCGCCTTCGAGGATCGGCACCCGGTGCTGTGCATCGTGCTCGGGGTCTCCACGCTCTTCGTCGGGTTCGGCGGCGCGTTCGTCGGTGCGCGTTCGCTCGTGGCACCGGACGGCGCCACCGGAGAGTACGAGCGCGACCCCATGGGACGCCGCATCCGCGTGGGCAGCGTTCGTAGTCGCACCTCGGTGCGCGAGGCGTTGGCGTGGCTCGGCGTGGGGTGGGTCTGGTGCGGCGCGGTGGGCGCGGCCTTCTACTTCGGCGGTCGCTGAAGCCTCCCGCGCGCGGTGTGTCGATTTTCCTCAAGCCTCGCTGCGAAGCGCCGTTCCTCGAGACTCGCGGGTGGAAGGGCGCAAGGCGGCCGGGTTTTCCAAGGAGGACACGATGCGAAGAATTGCGCTCTTGCTCGCCACGTTTGCGGGTGCCGCGGGTTTTGCCGGCTGTGAAGCCGAAAGCGAGCCGCCCAAGGCCGAGGACATCGGCGCGGTGATCGAACCGATCATCGGCGGGGTCGCGGCGACCGACTATCCGGAGGCCGCCATCCTCAACATGCGCACGCCGGCTGGCGCGGGCTACGCGTGCACCGCCAGCATCATCGCGCCCAAGGTCGTCCTCACGGCTGGGCACTGCGTCGATGGCATGAGCTCGTTCGACGTGTACGTCGGCACCTCCACCCAGCGGAGCACCAGCGCCGAGACCTTCGATTGGAACGAGCACGGCGCCACCACCGTGAACCCCAACCACCACGACATCGGGCTCGTGTACCTCTCGACGGCGGTGCAGCTCGCCGCGTATCCGACGCTCGCGGCGGCGGCCCTGGCGAACGGCGCCTCGGCGGTGAACGTCGGGCGCATTCACAACGGCATCACGTCCTCCACCTGGAAGGCCACGGTGACGCTGAGCCCCGGCGCATCCGTGGGGTTTCCCTTCGACTACTCGTCCAAGGGCGTCATCGAGTCCGGCGACTCCGGTGGCCCGGTGTTCGCGCTCGGTACCCACAGCATCGTCGCGGTGAACTCCGGCGCCGGTGGCGGTACCCAGGTGCTGGCGCGGACCGATCTCTTGCTCGCGTGGATCCAGCAGAAGGTCGCGGCGCACGGCGGCTTCGCGGCTCCGCCGCCGGTGGATGCGGGAGCACCCAAGACCGACGCGGGGGTGGCCGACAGCGGCGCAAAGGCGCCAGAAGCGGGCGCCGCACCGGTGGACGCCGGCACCACCACGCCGGCCTGCACCAAGGAAGTGGAGCCCAACGATACGTTCGCCAAAGCGGGCCCCCTCGGCGCCAGCACCTGCGGCGCCTTCGGGAGCGCCACCGACGTCGACAACTACACGTTCAGCGCGCCCATCGGCAGCACCAAGCTGACCATGACCGGCGGCGGCTCGTTCTCCATCGGCTTCGTGACGAACGGAAGCTGCCTCCCGGTGCTCACCGGCCAGACCGCGGTGGGCATAACCGTGACCAGCGCCGCCAAGGCCGTGTGCGTCG
>JABFRG010000208.1 GCA_013141295.1 Polyangiaceae bacterium | reverse complement strand
GAAGACCTCACCAAGGCCGAGCTCATCGAAGAAAAGTACCGGGGCATTCGCCCGGCGGCCGGCTACCCGGCGTGCCCCGACCACACCGAGAAGGGCACCCTGTGGCGCCTCATGGACGTGGAGAAGGACACCGGCATGAAGATCACCGAGTCCTTCGCCATGTGGCCCGGCTCCAGCGTCAGCGGCCTCTACTTCGCCCACCCGGAAGCGCGGTACTTCATGCTCGGGAAGATCGACAAGGACCAGGCCGCCGATTACCAGGTACGAAAGGGTATGACCCTCGGCGAAGTCGAGCGCTGGCTCGGCCCCAATCTGCACTACGAACCCTCGAACTGACCTACTTCGCGCCCACCGTCGGATGGGCCTCGGCGAAGCTCCGCAGACCGCGCAGCAGCGCCTCGGCGAAGCGACGACCGATCACCGCACCTCCGCTCTTGCGGAAGTGAATCAGATCGTCGTCGGCGAGGCCGGCCTGGTGGAACTTGTACATCGAGCCGACGCCTCCCATGGAAGCCCACAGGTCCCAGAACGCAACGCCGTTGGCCTGCGCTGCTCGCTCGATGGCGTTGCGGTTCTTCCGCATCCGCCCCGACCAGTTTTGTCGTATGCCGCGCCCGTCGTCTTCGGCGTCCGGAGGGCTCAGCAAGAGCAGAGAGGCGCTCGGCAGGGATGCCCGGTAGAGCCCGACCACGTAGGCAATGTCCGCCGCGGTGCGTTCGTCGGTGGTGTAGATGTTGGTGCCCAGCAAGAATACGATCAAGTCGTAGTCACGACGCTCGAGCATCGGCTCGCGGGTCGTTGCGCTCACGCGATTGTACTGGCCATAGTTGAGGCCGCCGACGCCGAAGGTGTCGACCACCACGCCGCTCGTGCCGTTCTCCAGCGTCGCGCCCAGTAGCCGCACATGTCCGCGCGTCACCACCACCTTGAGCGTGTGTGCGCCCGGAGGAACCTGGAAAGACTCCTGCGTGGCTCGCTCGGTTGCCGCCTGGGTATCGACGTCTTTCTTGCGAACGCCGTCGATCTCTACGGCGAAGGCGCCGGCTCGCGGTCGCTGGAGGTAGTACACGTCGAAGCTCGTGGCGACTCTTCCCACCTCTCCGTCGTCGGCGGTGCCCACCGAGCTCCACGCTCCCGGGGTATCGCTCTCGCAGCACATGAGCGAGATACCGTAGTGGTAGTCCCAGACCGGACGATCGGAGGTCGCATAGTGCGCCCACCCGAACTTCGATACGTCGTGCCGCACGTCCATGTGCCGATACCACTGCCAGGGCTGCGCGAAGGAGACGAACCCGTGGCCCGCATCGCCGAACTTGTTCTGCAGGGTGCGCCGCAGGCTCCCGGATATGTAGTCCATGGTCATGTTCGAATCGCCGTAGATGGCGATCCGAAGTGGCCTATCGGAGGTGCCCCGTACGACCTGCGCCAGGCGCGTGTAGAAGCGGTCCATGGAGGCAGGCGCTTCGACGATCGGGGGATTCTCCACCTTCGCGAGCGCGGCGGGCACGACCACATCGTCGAGCCGCAAGGAGGACTCCCCGAGCGCGCCGGGAACCAGGGTCGTCGCGGGTGGCTGCGGCGCCGAACGCGCGGGCGCGTGCGTTGCCGTGATCGTCTCGCTGGAGCGACTACAGGCCAGCGGCACCACGAGGGCGCAGGCGGCCACTGCGTAGACCAGCGGGCGATGGCGGGCAACCTTCACGGGAATGCTCAGTGGGCGTCGACCCCGGCGTCGGCTGCGGCTGCCGGGGGCCGCGAGGACGTGAACGCGAAACCGTTGTACGGACCGCCCTTGGTCAGCGACTCCTCCACCAACGCGGCGGTGGGCATATCCGCGTCGCCACTCACGCAGTAGAGGGTCAGCGGGACGCGCTTGCTGGGGTCCGCCGGGTAGGGCCGGATCGGTGCCCGAACTGCGGCCCGGCCGTCGGTCTGCCGCAGGAACTGGAACGACTTGGCATCGATGCCGAGCCCCTGACCCACCGGGATGACGAGCTCGGTGGTCCGGTAGGTGTCGGTGCGAACCAGGTCGCAACGAGCCTTCAGGCCCGCGCCGCCGACGAAGGTCGAGAGGGTGCCTTGCCGGAGGGTCTTCGGAAGCTTCACGTGGAGCACGCCGGGCGAGAAGGCAGGGGCGAACGGCGCCGTCGAGTACCCGTCGAGGACGTCGACGCCCGTGAAGTCGTCCGACGTCGGGGAGTCTTCGGCCGGGCTCTCGCTTGCCCCGCACGCGACGCAGGCAAGGGCGGCGCTGGAGAGCACGAGCACGGACGCAACGAGTGAGCTTGAGAGGGTTGCCATGGAACGTTGCGAGCAATCCGCATGCCGTCGCAACCGCGCGGGAAGCTCGCGGGGTTTCATGGCCCGAGCGCGTCGTCTCGGCGAGCCCTTGCTGCATCCGGCAAGCCGCTGCGGGGTGCGAACCAGCGAGCGCATCCAGCCTTGGCAGAGGGTGGGCGGCCGTGCACCCATCGTGCCGCCTCGATCGCGAGCGAAAGCGTGCGCGGGGGTGCCGGCATGTTGGTTGCGTCGGGCTCAGGCGTCTTGGACGCAGTCGGCGACCTCAGCCTTGGCGTCTCCCCGTTTCGAAGAAACTGCCCCGGTGCCTCGCGTAGTATGAGGAGTCCACGAATCATCGCTTCATCTTGCTCGTGCCCGTCGCACTCGCGGCGTACCTCGGCTGCGGTGGCGGGGCAAAGGACCGCACGCCCGCGGTCTCGCCACCCCTGGCCGTTTCTCCGGGCAGCGCGCCGGTCGCGTCCGTCACCGGATCGACCGACGTCCCGGCGACGCCGGTTCGCCCGAGCGGGCCCGACCAGTTCCACGTGTGGCTCCGAAGCGACGACGAGCTCTACGTGCTGCCGGGGGAGGGCGCCCTCGTCTACGGGCCCAACGGCGCGGCCATCGTCACCGACGATGCGATCAAGGTCGTCTCGAGGAGCCCGCTGGGCGCGTACTTTCATAAGGCCTGGATGCCCCTGAGCATCATGAGACTCCAGGTCGACGCCGTCATGGGAAGCTGGCCCGATGCGGCTTATGTGGGCAAGAGCCTTATGAACGCGGATTGTCGGTGCGGCTGCCCGGGCTTTCTCGATTACTGGTCGAAGAGCCACTGGGAGCCCGCCAGTGTCCGCCCGGCAGATGCCACGAGTTGGCGCGACAAGATGGGTTGGGGAATCCCCCACAACGCCCTCAATCGTGCCTCCCTCGGGTCCACCCACTTCGTCGCGGCGGCACCGCTCGGGCTGCCGCGCGTTGTCGTTGCCGCGCAGCCCACGTGCCCCAGTGGCGCCGCGGAGAATGGTGGAAGGTCCGACACCAATCGCGCCCAGCTCCTCGTGCTACGTGAAGGCGTCGTCGAGGCGGACCGCCCGAAGATGACCCTGGCGCGCCCGGGCGAGAAGGGCTCTCCCACGAAGATGGCCTCGATTGGTCGCGTGGTCACCAGCGAGAGCGGCGAGATCGTCGTTCTCGGAGCCCAAGAGGGCGGCCTGGTGGCGGTGGAGTATTGGTCATCCGTCACCGCGACGAGCAAGCTCTGGACTCTGCCGAAGCATCCCAAAGGCGGAGGGCTCAACTACGACGTTTTCATCGGTATCGTGCCTTCGCTGGCCATGAGAACGAAGGCGGATATGTGGGTCGGCGGCTCCCGCGAAGGCCGCGCGTACTTGGCGCACTACGACGGCGCACGGTGGACGGTCCTCGATGCGCCGCCCATGACCGCGGCGGTGGGATCCATGGGGGGGCCGCCCCAAGGCCGCTTGTACCTCACGACCGTCACCGGGGAACTTTGGGCCAACGATGGAGGGCTCGCGTGGACGCAGGTGAAGGTCCCGGAGGACGCCAAGGTGTTTCAGGTGCGCGCAGTGGCACGAAACGATACGCGAGACATATGGCTCGCGGGCGGGCGCGTCGTGCTCCGCAGTCGAGCTCCGAAGGCGCCTGCAGTCACGCTGACGCAAGGCCCCAGGGCCCACGCGAGTACGGATCCCCCGCGGCCGGAGCAGGCCCTTCCCGGACCGTCGGATACTTGTGCGGGCATCTTCGTGCCGCTCTTCGCAGTGAGCGAGAACGCCTCCGATAGCTACGCCTTCCCCCTCATGCAAAGCGCGCTTCGTGGCCACGGTGAGCTCGCGAAGCTGGAGCTCGGTGTGACCGACGATGGCCGCTTCGGGGCCATCGCGCCAGATTATGCGCTCGCCAAGGCGTTCGCCACGTTTGCCAAGGCGAAGGTCAAGGGCGCAAGCCCACGCATCCTTTGCGAGACCGTGAGCATGCGCCCGGTGCCGTTTACCTTCGACCCATAACCCTTCGATCCGTCGGCGGACCCGTCTCAGCGGTGGCGCGCGACCTCGGCGTCGAGCGCCTCGAGCCACACGGCGTGTCCGTCGTGCAGCGCCGCCGGTGCCTTGCTGCGCAGTGCCTCGGCAGCCGGACCGCGCACCACCTCCTCGGTGATCACGCGGCAGCCGCCGCCTTCCGGGAGCAGGAGCCAGCGGTGGCAGGCGTCGAGGTCCTTGGCCTTGCCGTACCACCCGAGGCGCGAGGCGCCTTCGTTGCGCACGTGCTCGAACACGGTGCTGTCCACCTGGATGTCGAAGGTCGTCCAGTGAAACGTGACGGCATCGCCGAGCACGTCGACGCCGCCCCCGAGTCGTACGTCGCGCGCATTGCGATACCAGCCGGGCCACCGTGGCGCGTCCACGAGCACGCCCCACACCCGGTCGCACGGCGCGGCGATGCTCCGCTCGTTGTGGGCGAAGACCGGGTCGGCGCTCGGCGAAAACGGGGGAGGCCACGCGATCTGCGGCGACCGCGCGCCCCGATCGCGCGCTATCACGTGCGGTGTGCCGGTCGCCACGCCGCCTGCGCACCCGGCCGCGAGCACCGCGACCGCGACCCATCGACGGCTAACCATGCTTCGCTCCTTCGCCCACGCCGTGCGCCTCCTCGAGAGCGCCCATGGAGATGCGCGGTGGTCCCTCGAGCAGCTCCGAGAAACGCCGCAGCGCCGACGTGACCGCCGCCGTGGCCAGGTGCGCCTCACAGGCAGCGCGGTCGCGATAGAGCTCGTAGAGCAGGAAGACGCGCGGCGCGTCGACCTTCCGGTGAACGGCGTAGACGACGCTACCTGCTTCTCCCGCGGTCTCGGCGCGCAATCCCGCCAGTACCTTCGCGACGTCGTTCTCGGCACCCTCTCGAGCCACCAGCTCCACGTGCAGCGAAATCATGAATAGCCTCCTTCGGTGCGGCGAAGGTAGGTGTGCCGCGCTACTTGGAATTGTAGAAATGCGTCTTGTCGCGCGTGGCGCGGCGAAAGCGCTCCGGGGTGGTGCCGGCGAAGCGTCGGAACTCCCGAACGAAGTGCGCTTGATCGTAGTAGCCGGCCTGAAGCGCCGCATCGAGCGTGGGCGCTGTTGGGCGCAGCGCGAGGCTTCGCGCGACGGCGTAGAAGCGAGCGAGCCGCCGGAGCTCCACCGGGCTTTCGCCGAAGTGCGCTTCGACCCGTCGCTCCAATTGTCGCCGCCCGATGCCGCACTCCTGGGCCAAGCGCTCGATGGATTGCGTCGCGTGCTTCTCGTACAGCATCGCCACCGCCCGCTCCGCCAGCGGGTCCGTCCGTGCGGCCGAGAGGCGTGCCTCGAGGAGCGGCTCGAGCATGCGCACGGCGTCGGACCATGACCGTGCATTGTGCACGCGTTCCTGAGCGTCGCGGCCGGCCGCCGCCCACAGCGTCTCGAGCGACAGCTGACCATCGGCTACGGCGCGCAGGGGACCACCCACGAACCGCCCGAGCATGCCGGCGCGCACGCGAACGGCGACGAATCCCAGGCGTCCCTGCGGGGCCAGCGCCAGCGTCGACCTGCGGATGCACGCCACGAACGCCCGCGGCAGCGCCGTCGTCGCATTGCCTACCTGCGCGCGGAAGGGCGCGCCATAGTGGAATATCAGCTCCGCACCCAGGCCGGCGGTCAGGGTGGGTAAGGCGACTTCTCGATCATCGCATTCCCAGCCCCAGAAGCGCTCCACGTACCGCGCGAGGCGCGCCGAGGGCCGACGGTAGAACCGTCGTAGCGCAGCGGGGCTCGAGGCATGGAGAAGCGTGCGCACCCCCCAGTTCTCGCGTCGACGTCGACGTCAGTCAAGGGCGCAGCCGCTCAAGGCGCGACGATGCGGCCCGGCGCGGAATTGGTGCCGGCGTTCGTGTGGCAGCTGTTGCAATCGCCTTCGGCGGCGGAGATGGTGCGGGTCATCGCGCGCGACTTGCCGGTGGCGGTGTTCTCGACGCGGACCGAGAAGGGCGCCACGAGTCGGGTGGTGAGGAGCGAGAAGTTGCCGTTGTTGCCGGCGCTCACGGGAATCTTCACTTCGGCCTTGTTGGCGTCGGTGACCACGACCTGCAGCGGACCTTCCACCGTGCCGACGCAGTCGTCGGGCTCGTGACCGCTGGGGTATACCGTGCCGGCGAAGGCGAAGATGCGGTTCACGCGCTGCGCCTTGTGGCAGGTGTTGCACGCCTCGCCGGGCCGCATGCTGTCGCCCTGGCGACCCGTGAAGGTCTTGCCACTGGTGCAGGTGGAGGGACCCGCGAAGGGATCGGGCTCGGTGCTGGCGTCGCCGCCGCCGCTGCTGCCCCCGCTGCTGGCGCCGCTGCTTCCACCGCTGCTGCTGCTCGCGGTGCCCGACGCCCCGGTGTCGGGAGTCGTGGTGCCGCTGCAGGCAGCGACGACGATGGCGGTGGCGAGGGAGAGCAACGCGAAGTGAGGACGCATGGGCGCGTATTAGGATGTCGAGAACCCACGCGCAACTCACGGACCACGGAATTTCTCGATGCGATCCGTTTCCAAATCTTAAGCCTGATTCCCACGCTCTACCGGTACGCGACTACCGACCACGCTCGTAGTCGTCGGCGGCATGCTCCACCAGCGCGAGATCCCGCGATACGCGCTCGCTCTCGGCGACCAGCTCAGCCGTGAAGATGGTGAGGCCCCAGATGCCGTTCTCGCGGCGCCGGAACGAGTACCGCGTGCCCCGGGCGGTGACCACGGTGGCCCGCTCGCCGTTCACCTCCACCGTCGTGACCCCCGAGAGGTCCTTCCGGAGCCGGGCGGTCCAGCCGCGCCGGGCCGCGAGCATGGCGAACACGTCGGCGCCGTCGGGGGCGTCGGCGAAGGGGGCGTACTCGGCGCGGAGCCGCTTCTTCTCCTCTTCGGGGTAGCTCTTGTCGATGCGCGTGAGGGCCTTCTTCCGGGCGTCGCGGATGGTGTAGCAAGCCCACTGGGCCTCGGTCTCGAGGTAAGGGAACGCCAGGTTCGGGTGCTCCTCGGAGACGTGGCGCGCCACGCGCATGTACGCGCCCTCCGGCGTGCGGTCCGAGGGGTAGGGGCGATACAACAGGGCCGCCGCCCCGCCCACCAGCACCACGCCGCCGCCGGCCACCAGCATCCGTCGGGTGATCCTCACGCGCTTTCCACGAGCGCCGGGGGAACCGCAAAGCGCACCACGAAGCAGGCGCCCTTCTTCCGGTCCGACTCCAGATGAACCTGCCCGCGGTGGGCGCGGGCGATCTCCGAGACGATGGCGAGACCGAGGCCGGCGCCCTCTTCCGACGCGCGATCGGCCGCCCCGCGGAAGAACGGCTCGAAGATGCGCGCGCGATCGGCCTCGGGTATGCCCGACCCTTCGTCGGCCACCGATAGGCGCACCTCGTCGTCGACGGTGCTGGCGGTGACCGTGACGTGGCTCCCGTCGGGCGAGTGCCGCACCGCGTTCTCCACCAGGTTGCGCACCAGGCGCTCCAGATCGCGCGCGTGGCCTTCGATGAAGGAAGCGTCGCACGAGGTGTCGATGACTACCACCCGAGGGGCCATGGCGTCTTTTACCGCAGATACCGCGCTCGCCACCACCTCGGAAAGGCGCACCGGCGCCAGCTTGGCTTCGTTGGCGCCGATGCGGGCGAAGACCAAGAGCTCCTCTGCCAGCGATTTGAGCTGCTTGGTGGACTCGAGGGCGTGCTCGATGGCCTGGCGATAGCCGGGGGCGTCGCGGGTCTTGCGCAGGGCCAGCGAGAGCTCCCCGTAGATGGCGGTCACCGGCGAGCGGAGCTCGTGCGCGGCGTGGGCCACGAAGCGCTCCTGCGAGTGCACCAGCTGTTCCAGCCGGATGATCATCTCGTCCACGTCGCGTGTAAGCTGCACCATTTCCGGGTTCTTGGACTTGGTGGAGATGCGCGCCTTGAGGTCGCCGTTGGCGACGCGCCTGGCCACCGTTGCGATGGCCTCGTGGTCGCGGGTGAGGCCGCGCACCAGGAGCCGGGCCACCACCGCGCCGATGGCGATGGACGAGACGAGGGCCACCACCATGGTCTGGATCAAGAAGCGCGCGTCGTCGTCGAGCTGCGTGCGCGGCACCGCCAGGAGCAGCCGGTCTTCCTCGTGCTGCGGAAGGCGCGCGAAGACCGCGCGCAGGTTCACCGAGCCACAGGTGAGGTCGAAGGGGACGCCGCGCCGGTGGAGCACGGTGTCGAGCGGCGGGGCGCCGCAGGAGAAGCTGGGCGTCTGCGCCAGCACGTGGCCGTCGGCGGCGTAGACCGCCGCGTACTTCACCAGCCGGCTTCCATCGTCGCCGGTGCTCACCGGATTGCCGCCGATCTGCGTCTCGTTGCCGGCCACCACGATCTCGAGGGCCTCTTCTTGCGCCGCTTCGAACAGCGCCTCGTCGAGGTCGCGCAGCTCCGATCGGTGCACCACCACGAACACCGACGCGAAGGCGGTGCCCAGCGTCACCACGAGCAGCAGGGTGATGGCGAGGAAGAGGCGAGTGCGAAACGTCATGCAGGCATGGCGGGGCGCAAGCGATAGCCGGAGCCGCGGACCGTTTCGATCATCCACGCGTAGTCGGAGAGCTTCTCGCGCAGGCGGCTGATGTGCACCTCGACCAGGTTGGAGCCGGGGTCGAAGGAGGTCTCCCACACGTGGGTGAGGAGCTCGGCCCGCGTGACCACCTTGTCGACCCGGTGCACCAGGTGGAGCAGGAGCGCGTACTCGCGGCTGGTGAGGTTCATGGTCGCGCCCTTGAGGAGTGCGCGGTGGCCCACCCGATCGATCTCGAGATCGCCGCAGCGGAGCCGGGCGAAGCCGTGGGTGCGCCGGACGAGAGCCCGCACCCGCGCCATGAACTCCTCGATCTCGAAGGGCTTCACCATGTAGTCGTCGGCGCCGGAGTCGAGGCCGATGACCCGCTCCTTGGTTTCGCCGCGGGCGGTGAGCATGAGAATCGGGGCGGTGACCCCGGCGGCGCGCACGTCGCGGCACACGGTGAGACCATCGACCTCCGGGAGCATCCAGTCGAGGACGATCAGATCGTACACGCCGGTTTGCGCCTGCGACACGGCATCGCCGCCGCTCTTGCACAGGTCGACGGCGTAGCCCTCGTCGGAGAGCGCGCGCACCAGAAACCGTCCCACCTTGGCATCATCTTCGACGACGAGAACTTTCACGAGACCTCTTCTACCGTTGAATTCTGCAGTGGAGGATGCCCGAGCCGAGGGGGATGGTTGCGAGTCTCACCAACGCTTAATCCGTGCGTGAGACGCGGAGACCGCTTCTGCAAAGGCCTGCGGAGATCGTATTGCAGGGTTGTAATGATAGCATAACAACAGCTTAATGGTCGGATCAGGCAATCTTTGTTGCGAGGTGCCATGGTGTCCTGAGTGTCCCGATCCCTCTCGTTTGGTCTCGCTGCCGCCCTCGCAACGGCTCTTGCATTGGGAGCTCCTCCGGCCCACGCCGAGGAGCGGCTCACGCTGGCGCAGGCCGCGCAAAGGGCGCGCACCTCCGGCATCGACGTCCTCCTGGCGGAGACCAACGTGCGGGCCGCCGAGGGCGACGCGCGGGCGGGCCGGGCTCTCCCGAACCCCGCGGTGACCTTCTCGGTGGGGCGCGGCTTCAACTACGATCCACTGGATAGCTCCAGTTCCCGCTGGCAATACACGGTGGGCCTTTCGGACCAGGCGCTCTTCATGGAGCTGCTCTCGGGCAAGCACGGGCTCAAGGGCGACGTGGGCGCGTACGCGGTGGCGGCGGCCAAGGCCGACCGCAAGAACGCCGAGCGCCTGGTGGTGTTCGCCACCAAGGCCGCCTATGTCGACGTGGTGGGCGCGCAGAAGGTGCTGGCGGTGTCGAAGGACATCGCCGAGCTGCTGGGCAAGGTGGTGGAGCTCAATCGCCTGCGCTACCCCAAGGTCATCGACGAGGGCGTGCTCGCCCGCGTCGAAGCCGAGAAGCTCGAAGCCGATCAGAATGTCGATCAGGCCGAGGCCAACCTCGAGTCGGCGCAGGCGGCGCTCGCGTTCGTGCTGGGCATGCGCGGGCAGAACGCGCGGGTGACGGTCGACGAAAAGGCCCTCGACTACGTGGTGCCCCCCTCGCTCGCCACTGCGACCCTCGACGCTCTGGTGCAGCAGGCGGTTTCGCAGCGGGCCGACGCCAAGCAAGCGGAGCTCTCGGCCAAGCGCGCCGACGCCTCGATGACCCTGGCCAAGCGGCAACGGGTCCCCGACGTGTCGCTCTTTCTTCAGTACCAGCAGATGGGCACCGGCCAGAACGCCGTGCAGCCGCCCACCTTCGCGGTGGGCGTGGGGCTGCCGGTCCCGATTCTCGACATGCGCGGTGGCACGGTGGCGCGCGCCGAGGCCGACGTCGACAGCTCCAAGCTCTCGTCCACGCGGGTGCAGAACCAGATCGTGTTCGACGTGCGCACAGCGTTCGCCGCATTCACCAGCGGTCAGCGCATCGCCGCGCGCTTCGAGAACCAGCTGATGGAGCGCCGCCGCCGCGCGTTCGAGATCACCAAGGCGCAGTTCGAAGCGGGCTCCGCCACCCTCATGGACTTTTTGGACGCCGAGCGGGGGTTCGCCGGCGCCGCCAACGATCGCCTCGCGGCGCTCGTTTCGTACTGGAAGGCCGTGTTCGCCCTGGAAGCGGCGCTCGGCAAGGAGATTGACGGATGATGCGCCGTACGAAGACCGGGGGAATGCGACTCGCGCTGGGGGCAGCGCTGATCGCGGTGCTGGCGACCACGCCAGCCTGCAAGCGCTCGCACGCGGAAGAGAAGGGCGACGACGTGCCCGAAGGGCAGGTGTGGCTCACCGACGGCCAGGTGAAGGACGCCAAGGTCGAGGTCGAAGAGGTGAAGGTCCGCGAGGTGGACGACACCGTGCTCACCAGCGGCAAGATCGCCTTCGACGACGCCAAGGTCTCGCACGTGTTCTCGCCGGTGGCCGGGCGCGTCACCAAGATCTCGGTGACGCTCGGGCAGAAGGTGAAGAAGGGCGAGGTCCTGGCAGTGGTCGAGTCGCCCGACATCGGCGCCGCCTCGGCCGACGTGAACAAGGCCAACGCCGAGCTCATCGCCGCCGAGCACGATCTGGCCCGCGAGAAGGAGCTCTTGGCCGCGCACGCCGCCTCCCAGCGCGACTACGAGCAATCGGAAGACAGCTATCGCAAGGCCAAGGCCGAGCTCGATCGCGCGCGGCAAAAGGCACGGCTGCTCCGCGCCGGCAGCTATGACGCGGTCTCGCAAACCTACACCCTGCGCGCGGAGATCGACGGCGAGGTGGTGGGCCGCAACCTGAGCCCCGGTATGGAAATTCAGGGGCAGTACAGCGGCGGCACGCCGGTGGAGCTGTTCACCATCGGCGAGCTCGATCGCGTGTGGATGGTGGCCGACGTCTTCGAGATGGACCTCGCGCGGGTGCACGTGGGCACCTCGGTGACCGCCAAGGTGCTGGCGTTTCCCCAGCGGCTCTTCGAGGGAAAAGTGGAGTGGGTCTCGGGCGTGCTCGACCCCACCTCCCATACCGCGCGGGTGCGCTGCTCCTTCGACAACAAGGACCGCATGCTCAAGCCCGAGATGTACGCTTCGGTGTCGATCGCGGTGGATCAGCGCATGGCGCTGGCGGTGCCGCGCTCGGCGGTGCTGCGCATCGGCGAGCAAACGGTGGTGTTCCTGGACCGCGGCGTGAACGGGCAAAAGCGCGTGTTCGAGCGCATGCCGGTGCACGTGGACGAGGCCGAGGGTAGCCCCTGGCTGGTGGTGGAGCACGGTCTCGATGCCGGCATGAAAGTGGTCAAGACCGGCGGCATCCTCCTCTCGGGCAAGCTGTGATCAAGCGCCTGGTCGAGTGGGCCCTCTCCCGGCCCAAGGTAGCCTACGGTTACGCGCTGCTGGTGCTGGTGGTGGGGCTCTTCTCGTACAAGAACCTCAACGTCGAAGCGTATCCCAACCCGGTGCCGCCGCTGGTCGAGGTCATTGCCCAGCCCAACGGCATGAGCCCGGAGGACGTGGAGCGCTACGTCACCATTCCCCTGGAAACCGCGTTTGCCGGTATGCCGGGGCTCGAGCACGTGCGCTCGCAATCGCTCTTCGGATTGGCCGACGTGAAGTGCTATTTCCAGTGGGGCACCGACTTCGGTGCGGCGCGCCAGGAAGTGCTCAATCGCATCCAGGCGGCGACGCTCCCCGCGGGCGTCGAAGCATCTATTTCGCCGTGGAACGCCATCGGCGAGGTGTTCCGCTACGAGCTCAAGGGCAAGGGCTACACCCTCAAGGATCTGAAGACCGCCCAGGACTTCACCCTGGAGCGGCAGTTCAAGCAAGTCCCGGGCGTCATCGACGTGGTGAGCTTCGGCGGCGAGACCAAGCAATACGAGGTCAACGTCGACCCCTTCCGGCTCCGTAGCCACAATATCAATCTCACCCAGCTCATGGTGGCCATCGGCAATGCCAACCAGAACGTGGGTGGGCAGCGCCTCTCCATCGGCGAGCAGGCCTATACCGTCGTGGGCATCGGTCTGGTGAAGAACGTCCACGACATCGAGGACGTGGTGGTCTCCGCCACCAGCGGCGTACCGGTGCGGGTGCGCGACGTGGCCACCGTGAGCATCGGTTTCGCCCCGCGGCTGGGGATCGTGGGTCACGACGACAATCCCGATATCGTCCAGGGCGTGGTGCTCATGCGCTACGGCGGTGAGACCAAGACCACCCTCGAAGGCATTCACGCCAAGGTCGACGCCATTCGCAAGAATCACATGCTGCCACCGGGCATGGATCTGGTGCCGTATTACGATCGCGGCGTGTTGGTGGAGACCACCACCCACACGGTGCTCGAGAATCTGGTGGTGGGCATGGGCTTGGTGTCGCTGATGCTGTGGCTGTTCCTGGGGCACACCCGGGCGGCCATCATCACCGCCATCAACATCCCGCTGGCGCTGCTCTTCGCGTTCATCGGCATGGTGGCGACGCACACCTCCGCCAACCTCATCTCGCTGGGCGCCGTCGACTTCGGCATCGTGGTCGACTCCACCGTCATCATGGTGGAGAGCATCTTCTCGCAGCTGGGCAAGCACGGCAAAGGCACCATGCGGCAGCGCATCGCCCAGGGCGCCGACGAGGTGGCGCGCCCACTGGCGTTCTCCACGCTCATCCTGGGCGTGGCCTTCTTGCCGCTCTTCACCATGACCGGCGTGTCGGGCGTCATCTTCGCGCCCATGGCCAAGACCTACGCGCTGGCCATCGGCGGCGCGATGATCCTCGCGCTCACCCTCACGCCGGTGCTCGCCACCAAAGCCCTCAAACCCACCGAAGAGGAGGGCGAGAGCAAGCTCATGCGCGTGGTGCGCTTCCTCGACCGTCCCTTCAACAAGTTCGTGGCCAAGGCGCCGCGCCGGGCGGCCATCGTGTTCGGTATCGCCTCGCTGGGCGGCCTCGCGTCGCTGCCGTTCCTGGGCGGCGAGTTCATGCCCAAGCTCGAAGAGGGCAATTTCTGGATTCGCGCCACCCTGCCCACGTCCATCTCCCTGGAGAAGTCCGGTGAGTACGTGGGCCGTATGCGCGCCATTCTCCGCGGCTGCCCGGAGGATCCGAAGATCGTCTGCACCGACGAGAACCGCAAGCACCCGGAGATCGCCACCGTGGTGTCGCAGCTGGGACGCCCCGACGACGGCACCGACGTGGCGGGCTTTCAGAACGTGGAGCTCTTCGCGCCGCTGCGTCCGCAGAAGGAATGGCGACGCGGCGTCACCAAGAAGCAGATGACCGACGAGCTGTCGAAGGAGATGGCCGACGCCTTTCCCGGCGTCACCTTCGCCTTCTCGCAGATGATCAGCGACAACGTCGAAGAAGCACTCTCCGGCGTGAAGGGCGAGAACTCCATCAAGGTGTTCGGCCCCAACGCCCGCACCAACGAGGCGCTGGCCAAGCAGATATCCGGCGTGCTCGCCGACGTACCGGGCATTCGCGATCTCAGCTTCGACCCCTCGAGCGGACAGCCCAGCATCCGCATCGTGCCCGATCGCGCGGTGTGCTCGCGCTACGGCCTCAACACCGGCGACGTGGAGACGGTCATCGAGGCGGCCATCGGCGGCAAGGCGGTCACGCGCGTGCTCGAGGGCGAGAAGTACTTCGCCGTCACCGTGCGCTGGCTCGAGCCCTATCGCGCGTCGCTGGAGGCCATTCGCGAGATCACCGTGGCCACGCCCGATGGCGCGCAGGTGCCGCTGGGCCAGCTCGCGTCCATCACCCTCGAAGACAGCCTACAGGTCATCTTCCGCGAAGACACCTATCGCTATACGCCGGTGCGCTTCTCGGTGCGCGAGCGCGATATCGAGAGCACCATTCTCGATGCCAAGACGCGCATCGCCGCCAAGGTGCAGCTGCCCTACGACGCGCACCTGGAGTTCGCCGGGCAGATGAACGAGCTCGCGGCGGCCAACCGCCGGCTCTTCCTGGTGGTGCCCATCTCGCTGCTCATCATCCTGCTCATCATCAAGTACGTGGTGTCCACCTGGCGCCTGGCGCTGGTGGTCTTCCTGCACATACCCATGGCCTGCGCCGGCGGCATGCTCATGCTGCTGGTGACCGGCACCAACCTGTCGGTGTCGGCGTCGATGGGCTTCATCTCCGCCTTCGGCATCGCCATCCAGAACGCGCTACTCATCATCTCGCGCTTCCGGCAGGGCTTGAAAGACGGCCTCCCGGCGGCGCAAGCCGCGCTCACCGCCGGTGAAGAGAAGACACGCTCGGTGCTCATGACCACGCTGGTCGCGCTCTTCGGTCTCCTGCCCGCGGCCCTCTCCAACGGCATCGGCTCCGAGACCCAGAAGCCGCTCGCGCTGGTGGTCATCGGCGGCGCCCTGGTGCTCGCCGTCCCCGCCCGCTTCTTCGTGGTCGCCCTCATCTGGGTCCTCCACCGTAACTGGAAGCCCGAGATGGACGAAGATCCCGTGGTCCGCGAAGAGCGCCTGGCCAAGGAAGCACTCGCGGCCCAGGCAGCTCCTTCCGCCTCCCACTGACTCCGTCTATGCGTGCAGGGTGCATGCAAAGGGCCCAGGTCACCCAGGGAAATCCTTCCTCCTGTGGCCGAACGACGCAGTCTTCGTAAAGATTTCTTTGCGCCGTTGTGATCGATTTCGCGTGGCGATAACCACTACGGCTCAATGGTGTCGCGAAGCAGGTCTTGCTTGGTGTGGCTCGTGGTGCTTGCGGCGGCAGTATCTGCGCTCGTCGGCGTGGGCTGCGAAGAAAAGATTCCCAAGGACACCACGGCGCCGGCGGCGGCTCGCTTCGATGCGCGCGTGTCCAATACCACGTGCTCCGCGCCGCCTCTCCCGGCCGGGCGCGTGCGTCTGGAGCCGGCGTTCACCGGTTTCTATCGCCCGGTGGCCATGGTCGACCGACCCGAGCGCGGCCTGGTGTACGTGGCCGAGATGCCGGGGCGCGTGAAGGTCTTCGATCGCGCGACCGGGCAGAATTCGACGGTCATCGATCTGGTGGGCAAGGTGGGGAGCTACTTCGAGCAAGGCCTGCTCGGCCTCGCGATACACCCCACCAAGCCGTACGCCTACCTCACGGTGGAACGCGACGCCGACGCGAGCTCGCTCCCGGACCTGCCGGTGCGGGCCGAGATCATCCGCTTCGACATCTCCGCCGACGGCAAGACCTTCGATCCCGCGAGCGAGAAGCTCGTCTTGCGGGTCGACCGCCCCACGCTCCTCCACTACCCGGGCACGCTCCTGTTCGGCCGGGACGGCTTCCTGTACATCGGTGTTGGCGACGGCGGTCGCGACGTCGCTCGCTTTCCCACCGACTCCCTTCTCGGATCCATCCTCCGCGTGGACGTGGATGGCGGATCACCGTATGCGATTCCCCCCGACAACCCGTTCGCCAAGGGCGGCGGGCGCCCGGAGATCTACGCCGCCGGCTTCCGCAATCCGTGGCGCTTCTCCTTCGATCGCGAGACCGGCGACATGTGGGCCGGTGACGTGGGTGCAGAAGCCTACGAGGAAGTCGACCGCGTGGAGCTGGGCAAGAACTACGGCTGGCCCACCGTCGAGGGCCACACCTGCGCGCGCCCGCGCGACAACTGCGACCGCACCGGCCTCACCGAACCGGTGTTCGTGTATCCGCACGCCGAGGGCGCATCCATCACCGGCGGCTACGTGTATCGCGGCACGTCGATGCCCGAGCTGTATGGCAAGTATCTGTTTGCCGACTTCGTGGTGGGGCGCATATGGGCCCTCGAGGGAACTCCCGACAAGCCGGAGGCGGTGCTCCTCAACTCCGGTGGACCCAAACCGTCGATATCCTCTTTCGGCGAGGACGCCCAGGGCGAGGTCTACGTCCTCGACTGGCAATCGGGTACCATCTATCGGCTGGCGCCCGGCGAGGCGCAGGCGGCCTCGTCCTATGCGCCGCTCCTCTCCGGCACCGGATGCGTCGACCAGGCCGACCCCACCAAGCCTGCTCCCGGTCTCGTGCGCTACGGCGTCAATGTCTCGCTCTGGTCCGATGGCGCCGACAAGCAGCGCTTCTTCGCCATCCCCGACGGCACACGCGTCGACGTGGACGACGCCGGCGACTTCCAGCTCCCGGAGGGCAGCGTCGCCATGAAGACCTTCACGGTGGGCGGCAAGCGCGTGGAGACCCGGCTGCTCTTCCACCACACCGGCGACGAGTGGAGCGGTGTCAGTTACGAGTGGAACGACGCCCAGACCGACGCGGTGCTCCTCGACACCAACAAGGAGAAGGTGCTCCCGAACGGCCAGACCTGGCAGTTCCCCAGCGGCGCCCAATGCTTCGTGTGCCACACCAAGGCCGCCGGTCGAAGCCTGGGGCTCGAAGCGCTGCAGCTCAACGGCACCTTCGACTACGGCCCCACGCAACGCGAGAACCAGCTCACCAAGCTCGCGGCCCTCGGCTACCTCTCGCGGACCCTCGACGTGGTCAAGGAGCCGGCGCTGCCCACCCTCGATGGCGTCGCGCCCATCGAGTCGCGCGCGCGCGCGTACCTCCACGCCAACTGCTCCATGTGCCACCGGGAAGGCGCAGGCACCGGTGCGAGCCTCGACTTCCGCTTCACCGTCCCGAGCGCGGCCGCGGGCGTCTGCCGTCCGGCACCCTTCACCGGGCTCCCCGACGCGCAGGGCGTCACCCCCGGCGATCCTGCGCGCTCCACCGTGCTCCTTCGCATGCGGTCGCTCAATGAGAAGCGCATGCCTCCGCTCGGGACGAACATCGTCGATGAAGAGGGCGTCGGCATCGTCGATGCCTGGGTTCGCTCCCTCAGCGGCTGCGAATAAGCGGTTCCGTCCTCGACGGCTTTTTGCCGGGTCGCGGCAAATGATGAAGGATCTCCAGGGCCTGCGGGTGGATCGTCGGGTCCATCGGGGGAAAGGTAGGCTTCCCCCAAGCCCGCACCGAGGAGGCCGCAATCGTGGGTGAATTTTCGATCCCATGCGGGTCCTCCGCTGGGCCCGTGCCTTGCATTCCGTTGGGACTGGACGGAGCCCCATCAAACCATGCAAGGTGCAGCCATCTCTCCCCTCGCTCGACCCCCCCACGGTAAGCCCCCCGCGCAC
>JABFRG010000378.1 GCA_013141295.1 Polyangiaceae bacterium | reverse complement strand
GCCCGTGTATTGTACCCGAATCCCAGGCCGTCGGCGGCGCCGGCGGCGATGGCGATGACGTTCTTCAGGGCCCCACCGCACTCGACGCCGATGACGTCGTCACTGGCGTAGGTGCGAAGGTTCTCGGTGTGGAAGCGGCGCATGACCACGTCGCGCACGACCGCGTTCTTGGCGGCGATGACCACGCCGGTGGGGAGCTCCAGCGCCAGCTCCTTTGCGAAGCTGGGGCCGCTGAGAAAGGCCAGGTTCGCGTGCACTGCCGGGGGCAGCTCGGCCTCCAGGATCTCGTCGATGAACATGAGCGAATCGTTCTCGATGCCCTTGGTGGCGCTGACGATGGGCACGTCCGTGGGAATGAGGTCGCGGGCCGCGCGGGCCACGTCGCGGGTGGCGTGGCTGGGCGAGACGAAGACCACCATCGAGGCGCCCTCGAGGGCATCGGCGAGGTTCGAGGTCGCGCGGAGGTGCTCCGGAAGCGGCGCCGCCGGCAGGTAGTGCGCGTTGGTGTGGTCGCGATTGATCTGCTCCGCGAGATCGTCGCGACGGCACCACAGGGCGACGGGATCCCCTTTGTCGGCCAGCACCTTCGCGAGCGCCGTCCCCCACGCTCCACCACCGAGAACACATACCTTTCGACCGCTTGACATGGTGTGAGGGTACGGAATTTCCCCCGGCGCCTGCCACGTATTTTCTGGCGCTTCCGGCTCCCTCCGGCCGGGCTCCGCTTTTCTCGGTTCTGCTTTCGCGGCCGGTTGGCCTATGCTCCGGTGTATCCGCGTGATCCGTCTTCGAAGCGCTTTTCTCTTGGGTTTCCTGGCTCTACCGGCCGCCGGTTGCGCCAGTTGTGGGCAGTCGGCGTTGTGCAGCATGAAGGGAACCGTCAATTCCCCGCAGAGCCGCACCATGCGACGCAACCTCATGGCGAAGGGGCTGGACCAGTTCTGTCGCCAGATGCTCCTCCACAATGCGCCACTGAAGCTGCAGAACGATCAGCCGGCGATGGGGCGCTTCTACCCGACCCAGTGCAACCAGAGCGAAGCCGGCAACGGCGATCTGTTCGTGCGCTTCAGCGGCGTCGGGTACGCGCACACCAACGTGACGAAGAAGCTCACGTTCACCATGTCCGGGGCGGTCCAGTACAACCAGGACTTCCAGATCGCCGACGAGGAATGCGACATGTACGCGTACTTCCGGCCCCGGCAAGTGGCGTCGAGCGACTTCAAGATCAACAAGATCGAGCAGCCGACCGCCTCGTTCTTCAGCCAGCTCACCCCCATGGGCGACGACTTCGGCAAGCAGCTCGTCTCGGGCAAGCTTCGCGAGGGCTTCACGGTCATCAAGGACCACGAGGACCACGACGAGGTGGCGATGGGCATGGTCGAGCTCGGGAAGAAACCCCAGCGGGCGATGGCGGTGGGAACCGACGGGCGCGTGTCGTACGAGAACGGGCGCGTCGAGGTGCACCAGAACCAGCGCGACTTCGTGGGCCCCATCGAGGTCACCGAGAACGGGCGGGCGATCTTCCTCACGGCGCAGGTGGACGGCGGCGTGCCGGTGGACGTGTTCGTGATGCGTCAGCAGGACGCCAACATTGCGCTGCAGCAATATTTGGAGATCCCGCAGGTGCAGGCGCTGACCACCCAGCCCTTGTGGGCCGACGTGATCCCCGCGCAAATGCCCGGTTTTCGCAGAACGATTCCCGTACCGGCAGGTCTGTACTACGTAATCTTCGACAATTCGGCGGCGGCCGGGACCGTCTCGCCCCCCAACAATCCCTTGGATGATCGCGCAGCCCTCGTGGACTACGCCATCCAACTTGGCGAAGCACCGTAAAGCCCATGGCCGAAGACATCGAAAAGAAAGCCGACGAAGCGAGCCCCAAGGCGGGGTCCGACGAGGCAGCCAAGGACGAGGCGAAGGAGCCGGTCGACGCCAAGGAGCCTGCGAGCGACGAGGGCGATGCGGACGAGCCGAAGGACGGCGACGACGAAGCCGCCCCCGCGTCGAGCCGCGACGATTCCGCCAAGGCCTCGGGCGTCGCCACCGAAGGCCCCCCGGCGCCGGCGGCCGGCAGCCCCTACCGCAGGCTGCTGCGGCTCGCCTACTGGACCGTTTTCTTCGTGGCCGTGCCGTTCGGGCTCGCGTGCTTGTTCGTTTGGGCCCTCACGCCGCCGAGCGGCGTCGAAGCGCACGGCCCCTTTGCGTGGCTCCAGACCATCGTTCGCGAACAGCCGGTCCCGGTGGTCATCGTCGCGTTCACGGTGTTCGAGACGGCCATCTGGTTCGCGCGGCACAAGCTGCCGCTGGCGGCCTATGCCTACTTGCCGCTGCCGGCCGGTGTTTCCACCGAGCTGCGCGGTCACTTCGAGCGGGCCCGGGCGCTCATCGACGAGGCGGAGCGGCTGCTGCGCAAGCAGGGCAGCAACGTCACCCCCAAGAACCGCGACGCGGTACGCGACGCCACCGCTGCGCTCTCCGCGGCCATGACCCGCACGCCCTTCAAGGAGAGCGACTTCGTCGACGCACTGGTGCGCGCCGACGAGGTGGTCGACAACCGGCTCGGTCAGTGGCGCAAGAGCGAGCTCCGCGAATACTTCGAGTCCATCGTCATCGCGGTGGGCATCGCCATGGCGCTTCGCCAGTTCGTGGCCGAGGCCTTCAAGATCCCCAGCGGGTCGATGATCCCCACGCTCCAGGTGGGCGACCACATCTTCGTCAACAAGCTGGTGTACGGCCCCACCATTCCGTTCACCAAGTCGCGCCTTTACTCGCGCATGCCGCCGGAGCGCGGCGACGTGATGGTGTTCCAGTTCCCGGAGCATCCGGAGCAGGACTTCATCAAGCGCGTGATCGCCACCCCCGGCGACACCCTGGAGGCGAAGAACGGTCACCCTTGGATCAACGGGTGGGAAGTCCCCAGCTGCTTCGCCGGCGTCTACAGCTACAGCGAGGGTGAGCCGGCCACGCACCACGAAGGCGATCTGTACGTGGAGTTCCTGGAGGACGAAGCCTACCTCACGCTCTACGACCACGCGGCCGGCATGTTCCCGGAGACCCAAGGCCCCTACAAGGTGGCCCCCGGCGAGGTCTGGGTCATGGGCGACAACCGTCACAACAGCCACGACTCCCGCATGTGGTTCGGCGGCCAAGGTGGCGGCGTTCCCTTCGCCAACATCAAGGGTCGGGCGGCGTTCGTGTGGCTCAGCATGGGCGACAGCGGCGTCGAATGGGGTCGCTTCGGCGCCCCGGTCATGGGTCGTCCGCGCTTGCCGCCGGCCATGAAGCACCTCGAAGCGGGCCTCACCAAGTGTCTCAAGGAGCGTCCGCCTCTCGACAAGACGAGCCCTCCCCCCGCAGGAGCGGCGAAACCATGAATACCTCACGCATCTTCCGTACCTCCGCCGTGGCCCTTGCGCTCGCCGCTCTCGCGCTCGGCGGTCTCGCGTGCGGCACCCTGGAGAAAGCCGCCGCGAAGGATCCGCAACGCTGCGAGCGCGACCCCAACTGCGCCAAGAAGCGCGGCAAGTCGTCGGACTGCAACACGCAATGCGGCGACGACCCGGCCTGCGTGGAGCGGTGCCGGGAAATCGAGCTGGGCATCGGC
>JABFRG010001202.1 GCA_013141295.1 Polyangiaceae bacterium | reverse complement strand
GAGGCCTCGCCGCTGCCCCGCGTGGTGGTCTCGCCTCCGGTTCCGGACCTCCAGGTGAGCGTCGTCGGTCGACGCGTCACGGTGACCGGAAGCTTCGCGCCTTCGTCGATCCATCGCCTGGAGCTCCAGGGGCCCGGCCACGTCGAAGGTGAGCTGCCGTTCGGCGTCGCCGCTGGTCTTGGGCTTCGCGTCCCGGGCCACCAGCTTGTAGCCGGTCTTGCCCCGCAGCGGCTGCTGCGGCGTCACGTGCACCACCCAGCGCGCGTCCACCTCGTGCCCCTCGAAGGCGCCCTTGGCCGGGTGCGACAGCGTGACCGGGACCAGCTCCCCCGGATGGCTGAGCTCGATGAGCCGCTGCGCTTGCGTCAGGTCGATGGCCTGGTCGAAGAGCACCTCGAGCGTCGGTTGCGTGGAAAGTGCATCGGTATCCGAAGGCGCCAGCGCCACCACCCGCGGCTCACCCGCGACCGGAGCCTCGTCGAGGGCGTGCCCCGCCACGGCGAACGGATCGCCATCCTGCGGTACCTCGCGCCCGGACGACACCAACGGCCGGAGAGCGCCGCGCACGAGCGGTGCCGCTTCGGGTGCGGGAAACGCCGTGGGCGACGCGCCGGCAAGCCCAGAGTGGTCCAGACGAAAGCGGACGAGCCCGAGCGCTCCCTCGTCGGCGCGACCACCACGGCGGCTGACAGCGAGGAGCCCGGCGAAGGTGGCGCCGGTGATGATCACCACGGCGACGGAGGCCGCGACGGTGCGGGGAGACGGAGACCGCGGAGCAATCGGCATGGTCATGGCGAGTGCGCCCGGGAACGCCACCGAGGGCGGCGCCATTCCGTCGGCACTCGAATCGGCGAAAAAGTGCGCTCAAAAGAGCGCAGCGAGAAGCGCGAAATTCCGCGCGACGGATCACCCGCGCGCGCGTCAATCGTTTCGAGACGACACGCCGAGCCTTGATCTTTCGGCTACGGCGTGAAAGTTGGCGAAATTATCATGGCTAGATCTCTTGCTCTTCGTGCGACGTTGGCTTCACTCACCACCTTGGCGGTCTTCGCCTGCGGCGGAGGCAAGGTGGGCGAAGCCCTGCGCCCGAAAGAGACGACCGGCGCGCGCGCGCTGGGCGAGGCCGACGGCGCCGTCGACGTGAAGGCGTGCGCGGGCTCGTTCGCCGAGCCGCTGGTGGTGGACATCCGGTCGAGCGATCGGACGGACTTCGAGACGGCGATGAAGGAAGGCGTGGCGGTGGTTCGCTTCGACTGCCGGTCGCTCAAGTTGCTGAAGAACTGCTCGCTCGGGGGGTCGTACGCCTTCGTCGGAGCCGAGCGCAGCGAAGACGTGGTGCGCATGCAGGGCCGCGACGAGGTGTCGGCGAACATGCCCTTCTCCGGAGCCAAGCTCTCGGCGGAGATGAAGAGCGGATCGACCCTCGACCTCGCCCTCATCACGGTGGGCAAGCGACGCACCGGCGTGCGCGAGGTCACGAAGAAGGACCTGGAAGGCGACTGCGAAGGCGCGACCCACGTGGTCAAGGGCGCCTACGTGGGCGCGTTCGCGCTCGGTACCGGCACGGTCGGCCAGGCCAAGGCGCTGGCCGAGATGTTCGGAGCCAAGGCGGGAGCATCCAGCTCGAGCGACCGGCAAGCAGCCACCAAGTCGGGCGACATCGAGTCTTGCCGGCAGTCGACGCCGGACGCCAACGCGCCTCCCTCGCAGTGCGGCGCCATCACGCGCCTCGAGCTCATGCCGGTAGCGCTCAAGCGAAAGACCGTGGAGGAGAACAAGCAGGACGACGCGCGCGGCGGCGCAGACGCGAAGGGAGTGGTCTGCCCGCAAGACATGGTGTGGACCGGTACGCAGTGCGCGGCCCAGACCTCGGAGTCCGCGAAGGCCGCGTGCAAGCCCGGCAACGGGCCCGATTGCGACGCCAAATGCGAGGCCGGCAACGCGGCCAGCTGCGTAGCCATGCGTCTCGTGTACTCGGGCCTCGAGCTCGACGAGAAGGGTCACCTCCGGCACAGCGAGGCGGAGAAGCCCGACCGCGCCAAGGTGGCGCGTGCGGCCAAGCGCGGCTGCGAGCTCCACGATGGCGACAGCTGCTGGGAGTACGCGGGCATGGCTGCCAACCAGGCGCGCGAGGCGGGCAAGACCTTCGAGGAGGGCGAGAGCATCGGGAGGGGGTTCATCGTCAAGGCCTGCGACTACGGCAGCAGCGAAGGCTGCCTCGCCGCGGGCGGCATCGCGCAGGGCTCCACCGCGCCCGAGGAAGCCAAGAAGGCCCTCGGCTACTTCGAGCGGAGCTGCAAGCTGGGCAATAGCAGCGGGTGCAAGAACGTGGCGCTCCTCTACCTCGAGGGCAAGGTCACCACACGCGATCCCGTGAAGGCCCTCGAGGCCTACGATCGCGCGTGCGACAGCGGTCGCGCGGTGGACGCCTTCTACTGCGCCGACGTGGGGAAGCTCTACGCCGAAGGCAAGGAGGTCACCAAGGATCTGAACAAGGCCATCGCCGCCTGGGAGCGCGGCTGCAAGGGCAACGGCGCACGCAGCTGCTACGACATCGGCCAGCTGTACTTCAAGGGAGAGGGCGTGGCGAAGGACGTCAAGCGCGCCATGGAATACTACGCGCGCGGCTGCACCACCGACGCCCGCGGATTCGACGCCTGCTACGCGCTAGGAGACGCCCTGGAGAAGGGCGAAGGCGTGACCAAAGACTTCGGCAAAGCAGCCGCGGCCTTCCAGTTCATCCCCGAGTACAGCGACTCGCGCGTGCGTGCGGCGCGGCTCCTGGAGAGCGGCGGTCCCGGCCTCGCGGCGGACTCCAAGCGCTCCGGCGAGCTGTGGATCGAGGCCTGCAAGATCGCGTTCAGCCCCGAGCACATCAAGACCGCCTGCCCCAAGGCCGACGCCGTCGTCGACAAGGTCGGGGGCGCGGACGCCGCTGCATTCTACGCGATGCGCTGCGAGCACACGCTCGACAGCAAGGCTGACCCGGTGGTGTGCGCGAAGATGAAGAAGCTCGGCGCCAAGCCCGGCTCGTTCATGGCCGGTACGCTGGAGTCGCAGTGCCAGAAGGACAAGTACGGCGACGTCTGCAAGATCTGGAAAGACCTCGGGGGAACGCCCACCGACGCGGAGCTCAAGTACCCGCCGCGGCCGGCGCGAGTCGCCGCCAAGGCTGCACCGAAGGCCGCCAAGAAATAGCGGAGCCTCGCGTCGCTCCGGAGGCGCGAGCCTCATCCAGGGGCGTGGCGCTGGGGAAACTCCCACACCAGGTAGCAGCACGTCTTCGGGTGCTGCGCCCGGTGTGCGGTGGTGGCCGCCGCCGAGAAGAACCGATAGTGAAAGTGGAGCCCGCCGCCCCCGGGGGGCGAAGTAAACGACTCGGCGCGGGGGTCGCACGCCTCGAACGGCGCGGGAAAATGCGGCCGAGGTGCGACCGGAAGCGCCGCCACGCAGTCCTCGGTGTGGTCCGGGCGGTCGTGGTACCAGGGCTCCTCGGGCAGGGCGAGCACGCTCGCGTCGACGGCAACGTCGACGGCAGCGTCGACGGACGCATCGACCTCTGGTGCGGGCGACACCGAAGCCTCGAGGCCGCTCGGAGGCGGCAC
>JABFRG010000836.1 GCA_013141295.1 Polyangiaceae bacterium | reverse complement strand
GATGCGCGCGCGCCCGCAAGCGCTCGCAGGTCGGGCGCGGGCGACCGGGACCGACTTTGCAGAACCGAGCGACGCCGCGTACAAGAGAAGGCGCATGAACATCGAAAAGTCCGGTCGCGCCGCAGCCCTCGAAGAAGAGGTCCGCGCCTTCGTCGCCACCCACGTGTACCCCGCCGAGGCCGTGTTTCACCAGCAGCTCGCCGCTGCGTCCACCCGCTGGTCCATCCCGCCGGTGATGGAGGAGCTGAAGCTGAAGGCGCGCGCGGCCGGCCTGTGGAACCTGTTCCTGCCGGAGCACGAGAAGGGCGCCGGGCTCACCAACCTCGAGTACGCCGCGCTCTGCGAGATCATGGGGGCTTCGCCCATCGCGCCGGAGGCCTTCAACTGCTCGGCGCCCGACACCGGCAACATGGAGGTCCTAGCGCGCTACGGCACCAAGGCGCAGCAGGATCGATGGCTCACCCCCCTGCTCGCCGGCGAGATTCGCTCGTGCTTCGCCATGACCGAGCCGGAGGTCGCGTCGTCCGACGCCACCAATATCTCGTGCACCATCCGTCGCGAGGGCGACGAGTACGTCATCGACGGCCGCAAGTGGTGGACCAGCGGCGCCAGCGATCCGCGCTGCAAGATCGCCATCGTGATGGGCAAGACCGACCCGACGGGACCGAAGTACCTCGCGCAGTCGATGGTGCTCGTGCCCATGGACACCAAAGGCGTCGAGGTGGTGCGGTCGCTCCAGGTCTTCGGCTACGACGACGCCCCACACGGGCACGCCGAGGTGGTCTTTCGCGCCGTGCGGGTTCCGGTCGAGAACGTCCTCCTGGGCGAGGGACGCGGCTTCGAGATCGCCCAGGGCCGCCTCGGACCGGGACGCATCCACCACTGCATGCGCCTCATCGGGCTCGCGGAACGCGCGCTCGGCCTCATGTGTCGTCGGGCCGAGGAGCGCATCGCCTTCGGCAAGCCACTCGCGGAACAGGGGGCGCTTCGCCACGACATCGCCCGGAGCCGCATCGAGATCGACCAGGCGCGCCTGCTCACGCTCGACGCCGCCCACGCCATGGACACCCGCGGCAACAAGGAAGCGAAGAAACGCATCGCCATGATCAAGGTGGTCGCACCCAGCATGGCCCTCGGCGTCATCGACCGGGCCATCCAGGTGCACGGTGGCGCCGGCGTCTCGCAGGACTTTCCCTTGGCCTACGCCTGGGCCTCCGCGCGAACTCTGCGCCTGGCCGACGGGCCGGACGAGGTGCATCTGGAGTCCATCGCCAAGCAGGAGCTGGCGGAGCAGCGACGAAGCGCGCGGAGCTGACCTGACGCCGACGGACGTCCGCAAACACGGCGCGGCGTGGTAGAGACCTGCCCGTGAAGTTCGTCCACGCGGCCGATGTCCACCTCGACAGCCCGCTCCGGGGGCTCGAGCGGTATCCCGGCGCTCCGCACGAGCGCATGCGGGCCGCCACGCGTCGTGCCTTCGAGAACCTGGTGAACCTTTGTCTGCGGGAAAAAGCCGCGTTCCTGCTGCTGGCCGGCGACACCTACGACCGCGAGTGGCGCGACTACAACACCGGGCTCTTCTTCGCGAGCGAGCTCTTGCGACTGCGCGAGGCAGGCACGCGCGTGGTGATGTTGCGGGGCAACCACGACGCCAAGAACGTCATCACCAAGCACCTGCGCTTGCCGGAGCACGTGCACGAGCTGGCGTCGGCGCGTCCGGAGACGGTGCGCATCGGCGACGTCGCCATCCATGGTCAGAGCTTCCCCGAAGGCAAGGTGCAGAGCGATCTCTCCAAGGCCTATCCGGAGCCCGAAGCCGGCATGCTCAATATCGGCATGCTCCACACCTCGCTGGACGGGCGCGAGGGTCACGAACCGTATGCACCCTGCACGGTTCGCGGCCTCTCGTCCAAGGGCTACGACTATTGGGCGCTCGGCCACGTCCACGCTCGGGAGGTCGTCGCGCAAGGATCGCCGTGGATCGTGTATCCCGGCAACCTCCAGGGGCGTCACGCGCGCGAGACCGGCGGCAAAGGCGCGAGCCTGGCCACGGTGGAAGGTGGCCGCATCGTGTCGGTCGTTCACCAGGATCTCGACGTGCTCCGCTGGTCGGTCCTCGAGGTGGACATCGCGGGGGCGGAATCGCCGGCCGACGTGGTCGATCGGCTCCGCCCCATGTTTCGCGCGCTGCGGGCCGAGCTCCCGGACCACTTGCACGCGGTGCGCGTCGTGGTGCGCGGGCAGGGGCCGGCGCACGGGAGAATCGCGGTGGAGGGCGACGCGTTCGTGGGCGAGGTGCGCGGCGCGGCCAACGAAGCGGGGGACGTGTGGGTGGAGAAGGTACGCGTGGAGTCCCGGGGCGAGGTCGACATGGGCGCCCTCGAGGAGCGGGAAGACGCGGCGGGCCACCTCTTGCGCTACCTGCGCGGCACCGGCGACAGCTCCGTGGCCAAGGATTTCGCCACCGAGCTCGACGCCTTCGAGGGGCAGCTCCCGAAGGAGCTCCGCGGGATGCTGCGGCGCGATCGGCTGCGCGACGAGGTGACGGAGCTCTTGGCGCTCCGCCTCTCGCTCCTGGGCAACGGCGCCGGAGGCGACGAGCCATGAGGTTCGAGCGTCTCGTCTTCCATGCGTGGGGCCACTTTCACGAGCGCGAGCTGGTCTTCTCTCCGCAGCACCGGGTGCACCTGGTGTACGGCAAGAACGAGGCGGGCAAGAGCACCACGCGGCGGGGCATCGGCGCATTCCTGTTCGGCATCGACCACCGCACCGACGACGCGCACACCCACAAGGAGCTGCGCATCGGTGCCACCGTGACGAGCGACGACGGCGCGCGCCACGTCTTCGTTCGGCGCAAGGGCCTGAAGAATACGCTCCTGCGCGCGGATGGGAGCGCGGCCGACGAAGCCGAGCTGCGCAGCTTGCTCGCCGGCGTGAGCAAGGAGGTGTTCGGCCTCACCTTCAGCCTCGATCACGTCACCCTCCGCGCCGGCGGCGAAGCGCTCGCTTCGGGCCGGGGCGAGGTGGGCGCCAGCCTGTTCCAGGCGAGCCTGGGTGGGCGGAAGGTCCACGAGGTGCAGAAGGCGCTCCTCGACGAGGCAGAGAAGCTCTTCGTACCCAAGGGGCAGAAGCCGCCGCTGAACGCCGCCCTCAAGGGGTGGAACGAAGCGAAGGCGAAGGTGCGCGAGCTGGAGATGATGCCGGAGACGGTGCTCGCCCAGGAAGCGTCGCTGCGCGAGCAGGAGGAGCGCCGGCTGGCCAAGGAAGCGGAGGTGCGTGCGCTCGAAGTAGAGCTGGCGCGTCTGCGGCGCGTGAAGCGCACGGCGCCCATGCTGCGGGAATGGGAAAGCCTCGCGGCCAGCGCCGAGGGGCCGGACGATCCCGCCATTTCCGACGCGGCGGTAGACGACTTGCGCGCCGCGCAGACCGAACGGCGCGCGGCGGAAGAGCGCATTCGCGAGCTCACCACCCAGACCGTTTTGCTCTCCGCCGAGCGCGCGACCCTGGCCGTGGACGAAGCGGTGCTGCAGCGGAAGAACGAGATCGTCGCCCTCGAGCTCCTCCTCGGGCGCTACCGCGAGGACCGCGATCGGCGGAGAGCAAAACGG
>JABFRG010000679.1 GCA_013141295.1 Polyangiaceae bacterium | reverse complement strand
CCACCGCCATCGTCGAGGAGGACGGCGCCGTGTGCGGCTACTGCTACGTGCAAACCCTCGCCGAAGCAGGCTACGTGCGGCACCTGGTGGTAGCCCCGGAGGGTCGCGGCAAGGGCTTGGGCCGCGCGCTCATGGACGCGGCGCTGGGCACCTTTCGTGCGGCAGGGGCCCGCGAGATGCACCTGAACGTGGACCCCACCAACACGCCGGCAGTGCGGCTCTACGAGAGCCTCGGCTTGCGCGTCGCCTACGGAACGCGCGCGGTGCGCTTCGACTGGAGCCTCGTGGATCGCTTGCCGCCGAAGAGCGGCGCCGATGGTCGCGAGCTTTCCCGGGAGGAGCACGCGGCGTACGAGGAGCGGTTCGGAATGCCCAAGGGCCTCCTCGCTGCGCAGCTCGCGCGGGAGGGCATGTGCATCATCGGGCTCGCAGGCGAAGACGGAGCGCCCCTGGGCGTGGCCGCCTTCAACCCGCCCTTCCCCGGCGCGTTTCCCTTCAAACTGGCGCACGAAGACTGGGCCCGGCCGCTCCTCGAAGCCATGCGCCCGCGGCGTTCACCGCTTCACGCGGACCTGCAGCTCGTCATCGAGAACCAGCCCGCGCTCGCCGATCGCCTGGTCGCCGAGGGCGCGCGGGTGGTCCTGGACATCGTGCACATGCAGGGGCCGATCGGATGAGGGCGCCGAGCGAAGGCTCCGCGCGCTCGGGGGCCCGTCGGCGACCGGAGTCTCCGCGGAGAGCAACACGTTGCTCGCCGCCGCGAAACCGTTGACGCGACGGAAGTAGACGTAGCCGAAGGGCAGGCTGATGATGTGGACAAAGCCCACCCTGGCGAAGCCGATGGTCAGCTCGTCGAGAACCGCAACATAGGAGCAGGCGAAGGCGGCAATGCAGCAAACGATGCCAATCAGGGCCCAGATGGCGAGCTGGCGCCGCTGCTTTGGCTCCAGCGGCGCCTTTCTCCCCTCGAGCTCCCGGGCGTAGTCGTAGCCGTAGATGGGTGGAGGTACCTGATGGCTCTGCGCGCGAGATCCGGGGAGCATCATCGAAGAAGTGCCGGATACATTGGACATGGTGGGTAGCTCCTTCCGCCCCGTCGGCCGGATCGGGCGCCGGTTGCGTCCGGGCGCAACTTTTCGGAGCGGCGATACGAGCTGCCATGAAGATCCAGGCTCGTCCGGGATGAGGTATGATCGGCCTCGTGTCTCTCCTTCGCCAGTTGATCAAAGACGCGGTCGAGCTCACACGTGCACGGGGCCTCGGCAAGACGCCGGAGCCCAAGAACGTGGTGCGGCAGGTGGCGACCAACGATTCGTTCCAGCTGCTCACGCTGGTGCGCCTTCGGGAGCGAGCCCGACGCTACCACGTGCCGGGCCTCAACCACGTGCTGCGCCGGGTGATGACCGCGGTGTACGGGCTCGAGGTGGGCAACGAGGTAAAGCTCGGGGACGGCATCGACTTCGTGCACCCGGTGGGCATCGTCATCGGCGGTGACGCCAAGGTGGGCGATCGCGTGCGCTTCATGGGGAGCAACACCGTGGGCACCGCCAAGGAGAACGGCTACCCCACCATCGAGGACGACGTCACCATCGGGGCCGGCGCGCGCATCCTCGGCCCCATTCGCGTGGGCCGCGGCGCCACCATCGGCGCCAACGCGGTGGTGATTCGCGACGTACCCGAAGGCGCCATCGTCACCGGCATTCCCGGCGTCGCGCGGATGCCCAAGGAGAAGCCCGAGTGAGCGCGCCGGAAGCCAGCATCGTCATCGCCACCTACAACCGCCCGGACTCGCTCTTGCGCATTCTCGGCGAGATCGAAAAGCAGACGGTGGCCGCCGACCGCTTCGAGGTGGTGGTGGTCGACGACGGCTCGAAGGAAGAGGTGGCACCGCGGCTGGGGGCGTTCGCGAACCGCCTGGCCCTCACCGTGAAGCGCCAGCAGAACGGCGGCGCGGCGGCGGCGCGGCAGCACGGCGCAGAGATCGCCCGGGGCACGCTCCTGGTGTTCGTGGACGACGACATGGTGCTGCCGCCGGAGTTCCTGGAGAGCCATCTTTCGCGGCACCTGGGGCCCACCGCCAAGAAGAACGTGGTCATGGGGCGCCTGCGGGCCGACCAGAAGCTCGCCGACATGCCGCTCTTCGAGCGCTTCTATGCGCTCATGCTCGATCGCATCGCCGGAGAGGTGCAGGCGGGGACGTTCGATCTGCGCGGCCCGTCGCTCTACACCGGCAACCTCTCGCTGCGGCGCGACCTGTTCTTCGCCGCCGGCGGCTTCGACACCAGCTTCGGGCAGATCGAGGACGCGGAGCTGGGGGTGCGGCTGGAAAAACTCGGTGCATCCTTCATCCTTTCCGAGGAGGCCTACACGGTGCACGCCTCCGACCACACCTCGCGCGATCGCTGGTTCGCGCGCACGGTGAAGGACGGCAAGTTCTGGACGCGTCTCTCGCGCAAGCACCCGGAGGCCGTGCATGCCAATCCCTGGCGCCACCTCACGGCGGTGAATCCCCTCTCGCGGCCGGTGCTGGCGCTGGTGGTGGCCTTGCCCAAGCTGGCGTTGCCCATGGCGAAGACGGCATTTGCCGCGTCGCAAGCGGCGGACTCGCTGGGCCTCGGGCGCATCGCGGTGGCGGGCACCACGCTGGTGTACGGCATCCAGTACTTCCAGGGCGTGCGCAGCGAGACCGGCTCCCTGGGCGACGTCTTTCGCGAGTACCGCGCCTTTCGCAAGGGCGTGAAGGAGCTGCAGAACGCCGAGAGCGCGCATCACGCGTCGCTCATGGAGGCGGTGCGCGCGGATCACGCGATGCTCGCCAAGACGCAAGGCAAGTATGGCGGAAAAGACGGCAGCTCGCGATCGCTGGCCGCCGACGCCGTGAACAACATCGGATTCCAGCTGCTCATTCTCTATCGCGTCATGCGCGCCTTCCGAGAATCGGGCCAGGGGCTTGCCGCCAAGTTCTGCTCGCGGCTCCTCCGCCACCTGTACGGCTCAGACATCCACTGGGACGCCACCTTCGAGCCCGGCGTCGTCGTCGTGCACGGCTTCGGAATGGCCATCAGCGGCGAGGCCTACGTCTCCGAGGGCTGCATTCTCTTCCAGCACGTCACCCTCGGCCGCGGCAACCACGCCGATACCAAGAAAGCCGGAGCACCGCGCCTCGAGCGCGACGTCCACGTGGGCGTCGGCGCTACCC
This sequence comes from Polyangiaceae bacterium, assembly GCA_013141295.1. Taxonomy (GTDB): domain Bacteria; phylum Myxococcota_A; class Polyangia; order Polyangiales; family Polyangiaceae; genus JABFRG01. The sequence goes on along the minus strand of JABFRG010000679.1, from coordinate 409 downwards.
TCATCGGCCCCATCGTCGTGGGGACGCGCACCAAGATCATGCCCGGCTGCACGCTGACCCACGATGTTCCCCCGAACACCGTCGTCACCTCCCCCGAGCCCGAGCTCCGCGCCCGCAAAGCCGCTCCCCCTGAAGTGAAGACGCACTGAGGTTCTCCAGCGTGTGGCTCCGGCTCCCCTCCCGCTCGCGCTCGCCATTGGGCTGATCTGAACCTGTGACGCTACGCTTTGGAGCTTTTGGCCACTCTCGCGGGTGGCGCCGTCCCCGCGCACGCGCACGAGCGCTGTTCATTGATCATATCTTTTCGAGCGCCAGCGCCATGCCCAGCTCGATGTGGAGGACGCGGTCGAAACCTCGAGCGAGGACGATCCATCCCGGCGCGCCGTTGTTGGTGATGTGGCCACCGACA
>JABFRG010000820.1 GCA_013141295.1 Polyangiaceae bacterium | reverse complement strand
CTCAGTCTACCCTGGATCGCTCGACGCCGCCCCGGACTTACGGAGCAGCCGGGGGTGGCGCGTCCGGCTGGACGTCGGGGTGGGCGGCGCGCAGGGGGACAGTGGCAACGGCGGCAGCCTCGGCGGCCGCGACCCGGGGATAGGCTGCGAGGTCGACCCCGAAGCGCCGCGCGTTGTAGACCTGCGGGACGAGAAAGGCATCCGCCGCACCGAGCTCGGCGCCGAAGGCGAAGGGGCCGACGACGCCCCGCGCAGCGTTCTGCTCCATGAGGGCTTCGAAGGCGCCGAGACCGCGACCGATGAAGTGCGCGCCCCAGGCCCGGCGGCCGTCCTCCGGCAAGCGGTTCAGGACCACCAGGTTCTGCAGCGGCTGCGTGCCGCTGTTGACGATCTCGACGAGCGCCATCAGATGCGCCCGTTGCCGGGGATCTTCCGGGAAGAGTCGAGGCCCCGGGCACAGCGCGTCGAGGAGCTGGAGGATCGCCACCGACTCCACGAACGGCTCACCGTCGATCTCCAGGCAAGGCACGTGGCCCATGGGAGAGACCGAGCGATAGGCCTCGGCGGTCTGCGCGCTCGCCAGCAGGTTCACCGGGACCGTTTCGTACTCCAGGCCCTTGATGGCGAGCCCGATGCGAACCCGGTACGCGGAGGAGGAGCGCCAGTAGCTGTGAAGGCGAAGTTTCATGGCGTCCCCGGCGCGATTCGAACGCGCGACCTCCAGTTTAGGAAACTGATGCTCTATCCAGCTGAGCTACGAGGACCAACGGCCGAGACGTAGATAGCACTCCTCGACCGCGTTCGCAGCGAAGGAGTGCCGCGCGGCCCCGGGAACCGGGCAAATACGCCGGAGGAGGCTGCGCGCACCGGAACGCCGTGTGCGCGCTCTCCCGACGTGCCCCCCCGACGGCGCGCTCGGCCATTCTTTCGCACCGTTTTTTCCGGGATACGCTCAGCGTTCCGACGTATCCTTTGGACATATGGCAGGTGGTTCGGGCTCCCGTGGACCGCACGGCTCCGCCTTCCCGTCGCGCAGCGGCGGGGGCGTGTCGCCCGAGGCGGGGATGCGACCGCGTCCGGGACACGTGGAACCGGGCTCCTTCGTGGACCGCTACGAGCTCCTGCGATCGGTGGCGCGCGGCGGGATGGGCATCGTGTGGGAGGCGCGGCTCCGGCGCACGCACGGCTTCGAGAAGCGCTTCGCGCTGAAGACGCTGCTGCCCCACCTGGCAGAAGAAGGCAGCTTCCGCGCGATGTTCCTCGACGAGATGCGCATCGCTTCGCAGATCGTCCACCCCAACGTGTGCGAAGTACACGATTTCGGGGAGGCCGACGGAACGCTGTTTCTCGCGCTCGAATGGATCGACGGCCTCACCTTGCAATCGTGGCTCGGCGCCCTCCGGAAGACGAAGCAACGGACGCCCACGCTGGTGGCGCTGCGCATCGCCGCCGACATCGCGATGGGCCTGCATGCAGCCCACGAGCTGCGCGGCCCCGACGGTTCTTCGCTGCAGGTCGTGCACCGCGACGTGACTCCTCACAACATCATCGTGCGCGCGGACGGCGTGTCCAAGCTCGTGGACTTCGGCATCGCCAAGGCGCGCAATCGCATCTCCGACGAGACCACCGCGGGTACCGCCAAAGGCAAGCTTCGCTTCATGGCGCCGGAGCAGCTGCGCACCGGCGAAGCCGATCGCCGCACCGACGTTCGCGCGCTCGCGGCGGTCCTGTACGCGATGCTCACCGGTCGCCTTCCGTACGCCGAGTTGGCCGATGCCGACACGCTGATCTCCATCCTGCGCGGAGATCCCATCGGTCCGCCGGTGGAGGGCGAGAGGCCCGAGCTGCGGGAGCTACTCGACTGCGCGCTCGCCGCCGACAAGACCCAGAGGTTCGAGACCAGCGAGGCCTTCGCCCGCGCCATCGAAGGCCTCTACCCGGAGATTCGCCAGGCGGCAGTGCAGCAGGAAGTGGCTGCGCTCGCGGCGCGCCTGCGGCTGCCCGAAGAGTCCGGGTCGAAGCCTGCGCTCCCTTCCCTCAAAGACTCCACGGAGACCGACGCCCTCGCGCCGGGGCCCATGTCGGAGCCGCCCACGGTCCGGCCGCAAACCTCGCCTTCGCCGTCGCGCGCGAACCTGAACCGCACGATTCCCATGCAGCAGACGCCCCCCGTGGGCGGGCCCTTCGACGCTCCCGCGCCCGTCGCGGCGGCGCCCGTTTCCCTGAACCGCACGCTGGCGATCGCGGGGCCCCCGCCGCAAGCCCCGTTCGTCGCGCCTCCCGGACAAACCGGGCACGGGAGCGGCGGCCGCATCCCGGCGTCGCCTTCACAGCCGGGCTTTCAAGTCTCCGGCGACGGGCGGCCCACCACCATACCGCCCAACTCCCGGGTGCGGCCCATCACCGCGCCGTTCGACACCGCTGCGCGCGGGGCGATGCCCGCGTCGACGGCGCAGCCCACGTTCCGGGCGCCGCGCACGTCGCAGCCAACGGACCCTCGCATCACCTTCGGCGTGCCGTCCACCAAGCCGCGCTCCCGGTGGCCCATCGCCCTGTTGGTGGCGCTGGTGGTGTGCGTGGTGGCCGCGGCGGCCTGGTTCGCATTTCAGTTCATCCGCCACCGAAGCTGAGCGCGGGCTAGCGGACGCGCGCGGCGATGGCATCGGCGAAGCGAGCCTGGGCTTGCTCGTTGCCCTCGAGAAAGAGCGACGGCTCGGTGAGCTCGAGCTCCATGAGCCACGGCTCGCCGGCCGGGCCGCGGGCCATGTCGACGCGCGCGTACAGCAACGGGCCGAAACCGGCCGCGGCGAGCACGCTGCGTGCGAACGTCGCTTCGTCCGGGCTCACCGGCTCCGGCCGCACCGACTCGGCGCCCCCGGCGAAGCGCGGAGACTTGCGAATCGCGTGCGAGACCTCGCCCTCGAAGCACACCACCGAGCGCTCTCCGCTGGTTTCGACGCTGGGCAAATAGGGCTGCACCATGAGGGGTCGCTCCGCCCGCAGCTTGGCGAAGAGCGACTCGTCGACGGTTTCCCGGCGAAACCGGTGCGTCTCGAAGGAGCCGGCGGAGACCCGCGGCTTCACCACCACGTCGCCCCAGGCCTCGCCATCCATGAGCGCGGCCAGGGTTTCACCTTGCGCGCCCTCGCCTTCGACGTAGCGCGTGGGAACGATGGCGATGCCGCGCGCGGCGAGCGCTTCCAGGTAACGCTTGTCGGTGTTCCACGCGATGACCTCGGCGGGGTTGCACAGGCGCGCGACGCTCGATGCACTCTGCACGAATTTCAGAAATGCCGGATAGTGGCGGTAGTAGTTCCAGGTGGAGCGCACCACCACCAGACTCCCCGGCGTCGCCGTCAACCGTTCCAGGGCCGAATCCGCGTCCCAGGCCAGGAGCTCCGGATCGAGGTCACGAGCCCGGAGCGCCGCATCGAGGATCGGCGCGTCGTGGTCCGGCTCCGGCAGCTGCGCGCAGGTGAGGAGGAAGATCTTCTTCACGCTTGGCCTCGCCAGGCCAGCGCCACCAGCTTCACGTCGATGCCGCTCTTCTTCGGCTTCACCACCACCACCTCGAGCGGCTCCTGCTGCGGATCGTAGGCCGCGGCGATCTTGGC
>JABFRG010000487.1 GCA_013141295.1 Polyangiaceae bacterium | reverse complement strand
GGCCATGGGGTGGGACGCGATGAACGAGGACGAGGGCGCGGATCTCTCGTTCCACGGCCTCGTGCCCAACAAGTTTCCCGCGCTCGCGAAGGAGACGCCGGGTTTCGTGCTGGGCGCGGCGAACAACGGGCACGTGCGGTTCCTCGCGCTCGACGGAAGCACCTACGACCTGCCTCCGTCGGAGCTGGCGCTGGGCCCGGGCAACGTGGCCGAGTGGCCCAAGGGCGTGCAGCACACGATGTACGTCGACAGCGATGGTTCCTTCTCCCACGTGCAAGGCGCTCCCGAGAATCGCCCGTGGGAGCCGCCGCCGAAGCGCATCGTCGACGGATTGCACGCGACCCGGACCGCGCTCAACGCCTGCAATGCACGGGTGTGGCGACCGTCGGCCCCCATCTACGAAGCCATCGACGCCGCCAACATCCTGGAGAGCACCAAGGAGGCGCGCCGCCAACAGGTCTCCGACCGCTACACCGCAGCGGCCTTCGCCACCTGCCGCGCGAGCTTCGTGGCCCACGCCAAGTCGATTCTCGCGGTGAACGAGGACCGCAAGAAGAACCGCACCGCGCTCTACGAGGCCAACAAGGCGCGCTTCGGTCACTGACGCGCGAGCTCGAGTGACGCAGCGCCATGGTACGCTCCACCGCCAGAGGTGGCCCGGTGCTCATCCAGGAAATATCGACCCTCAAGCTCGACGACCACGCGCTGCGCCCGGTCACCGAGCTGCACTGGACCGACGACACCGGCCCGCGCGACTTCCGGCTCGGTAGCACCATCACGCTGGGCTCCGATCGCAGCTGCGGTTGCATGGTGGCGCACCCCACGGTCTCGCGCGTGCACGCCGAGCTCATTCCCTCGCCCGAGGGGCTGTGGGTGCGCGATCTCGGGAGTCGCAACGGCGTGTTCGTGCAGAACGTCCGGGTTCGCGAGGCGCTGGCCCGGGCCGGTGACGAGCTGCGCTTCGGCGCCGCCACCCTGCGCACCCACGCCGCAGCGGCCCCGGCGCGCATTCCCTTGTGGCCGTACGCGCGGTTCGGCGATCTGCTGGGCGAGAGCGAAGCCATGCGCGAGCTGTTCGCCAAGCTCGCCAAGGTGGCCGCCACCCCGCTCTCGGTGCTGGTGCTCGGCGAGACCGGCACCGGCAAGGAGCTGGTCGCCCGGGCCTTGCACGAAGCGTCGCTGCGCCCGAAGGGCCCGTTCCTGGTCGTCGATTGCGGCGCGCTGCCGGAGAACCTCATGGAGTCGGAGCTCTTCGGTCACGAGGCCGGAGCGTTCACCGGCGCCCAGCGAGCCCGCGACGGAGTCTTCGCGGCCGCGCGCGGAGGAACGGTCTTCCTCGACGAGATCGGCGAGCTCCCGGCGCTCATGCAGAGTCGTCTTTTGCGCGTGCTCGAGAGCGGCGAGGTGAAGCGGGTCGGCGCCAATCGCTACGAGAAGGTCGACGTACGCGTGCTCGCAGCCACGCACCGCGACCTGCATCGGATGGTCAACGAGGGTGCATTTCGCGAGGACCTCTACTTCCGCCTCGCGGTGGTCACGGTGCGGGTGCCGTCGCTGCGGGAGCGGCGCGAGGACATCCCGCTCCTGGTGCAGCACTTCGCCGAGGGCCGCGAGGGAGACCGTCTGGATGCGCTGGTGAAGGCCGCCATGGGCGCGGCGTGGCCGGGTAACCTGCGCGATCTGAAGAACTTCGTGGTGCGGTCGCTGGTGCTCGGGCCGGAGCTCGGCGGCGCCGACGCGAGCGAGGGCCCTAGCGATCCGCTGCATATCGACGTCTCCGAGCCGTACAAGGTGGTGCGCGATCGCGTGGTCGACCACGTGGAGCGGGTGTACGTAGAGCAGCTCATGGCGGAGCATCAGGGCAACGTGAGCGCGGCCGCGCGCGCCGCCGGCATGAACCGAACCTGGCTCCACGAGCTCATCAAGCGCCACGGCACCACGGGTCGCTAGCCCATCGCTAGCCCTCCGGAGCTCTACGCTCCGTGAGACGAGACCGGGCACGGGCGCCTGTGCCCGTGCCCGAAAGATTGGGACCTGGATCTCCCCTGCTCCAGGGTGTCGGGTGCGCCCGACGAAGCCTCCGGAGCTCGTCCCGTAAGTTCCCGTAAACACGTAAACTTACGACGGCACGGGTCTTGGAAGAGTGGGTTTCATGAACAAGCGCACGATGACCTGGGCAGCCATGTTGGGTACGACGATGACCGCAGCCGTCGCGCTGCCCGCTTGCAGCGAGACCGTCGACCCGCCGGCCCTCGGCGACCAGTCGGCGGTGGAGTTCAAGCCCGAGGCGGTGGTCACCGACGACGCCTTCGAGGCCGACGTGACGGTGCTGCCGACCTCGCTCGTCATCGCCAAGAGCACCGCGTCGAAGTCGCTGTCCGCCATCAAGGTGGGGAGCGTCGTGGTGGGCGAGCCCGGCCCGGTCAAGGACCGCAACCCCTACGGCTTCCTCCGGCGCGTGGTGGCGCAGAAGGACCTGGGCGACACCGTCTCGTTCGAGACCGAGGAGGCGGAGCTCATGGACGCAGTCAACGAGGCACACATGGACCTCGACAGCGACCAGGTGGCGTACGATCTCTCGGAGTGGGGCGACGTCGGCGCCACGCTGGTGGACGCGCCGACCGATGCCGCGCTGGGCCTCAAGACTGCGGCACCCAAGCCCGACCCCAAGACGCCCAAGGGCTTCCAGGCCAGCGGCAAGAACGGCGGCTTCACCTTCGGCCTCGACGAGCGCCCGATCATCGACAAGGGACCGATCCATGTGCTGGTGGGCGCGACCGTCACCGCGTCGCCCAAGTTCAAGGCGCAGATCGACCTCGTGGACTGCAAGTGGAAGGGCTGGGGCCCGCTCGGTTGCGCCGGCGGTATCAAGATCAAGAACGAGCTCAAGGTGGACGCCGGGGTCAAGCTCGACGCCTCGGCCTGGATCAAGGTGCAGGCGGCTTCGCAGGCGGAGGCGCCCAAGGCCACCTACTCCTTCCTGAAGAAGCCCAAGCTGCTCTTCACGTACACGGGCTTCGCTGGCATTCCCTTCCAGGTATTCGGCAACGTCGAGGCCACCTGCAGCGCATCCACCGAGGGCGTGCTCGACGCCAAGTGGGCGGTGAACATGAAGGGCTACCCGCGCGCGACCTTCGGTCACGACGAGAAGAAGGGCTGGTTCTTCGACGGCAAGAACCTCGACGACATCCACTTCTCGTGGGAGCCGCCCAGCGCCACCAAGGCTTCGGTCTCGGCGCAGTGCGGCCTCGACGTGAAGCTGGAGCTGCGCATCGCCGGCATTCCGGCGCACGGTCCGCACGCCTCGTTCGGCCCCTACATCAAGGCGAAGACCGAGCCCGACTGCGTGACGCGCGTCACCCTCACCCCGGGCGTGGGCGCCCACGTGGGTGTAGATCGCACGGAGATCGACGCCAAGGTCCACAAGTGGAGCATGGAGTGGACCGGCCACGACTTCGACCTCCCGCTCAAGTCGCTCGCCACCACCGTGGGTGAGTACTGCATCGGCGGATGCGCGAACCAGGCCGATGGGTACCTCTGCGTGCCCGGCGGCGCCGACAAGAAGCCGCTGCTCCTCGATTGCAAGGGCGGAAAGGAGATGAGCCGACTCGTGTGCCCCTCGTACTGCGTGGCGCAGCCCCAGGATCCCTCGCCCCAGTGCAAGTGAGCGGGGAAATCGACGCCGTTCTCTCGGCCCAACCGGCCGTCGTCTGGTACCCGGGGAGACGGCATGGTTTCTCCATCGTTCCTCCAGAAAGCCCGGGCGGCGCTGCCGAGCGCTCGAACCGTAGCCCGGGCCGCGGCCTGTATGGGGCCGATGCTGGTGGCGCTGGGGTCGGCCAGCAACGCGGTGGACGCAGCACACGACGCCGGTGTGGTGCGCACGCTGGGGCGCTCCGGAGCCGGGCTCTTTCATGGGCCCGACCTGGTGCTCGCGGGCCTGGGCAACCTGCTTCCGCTAGGCACCCGGGCGTTTCGCGCTGGAGCGCCCTCGGCCTTGGTGGCGGGGCTCCTCGGCGTCCTCGCCTTCGAGCTCGCCTTCGCAGCGCTCGGTACGCATGCCCTCTCGCCGCGCGAAGGCTACGATCGTCCGCGTACCCGCGCCGGCCTCTCGCTCATCGCTTCGCTGGTGGTCACGCTGTCGCCGATCGTGCAGTTCGAAGCGGCTTCCCCCGGTAGCGCGCTGCTCGGGGCTTGTCTCGCGCTCCTGCCCATCGTGCTGGGCCTGCGTGAGGACACGTCTCCGGTGCCCATGGGGCGCTTCGGGCTTTTGGTGGGCCTGGCCTTCGCCGAGGAACCCTTGCTCGGCCTGGTGGCGCTGGTGGGAACGCTCGCGGTGGCGCCCAAGCTCTGGACCGAGTTTTCTCGGTCGGCGGGGCCGTTTCTCGGGGGTCTCTTGGTGGGCCTCCTGCCCATCGGGTGGGCCGCCATGGACTCCCTGCGCGAGGGCGTGCGGGTGCCGTGGATGGCGGCCGCCATGGGCGATCGCGGGGTCGCCTCGGTGAGCACGCTCTCGGCATTCGTTCGCAGCGAGCTCGGGTACCTCGAGCTGGCCCTGGCGTCCGCAGGATTCGTGGTGATGGTGCGCCACGCGGGCCGCGAGCGACGCCTTGCGCTGGCTTTCGCGGGGGTCGTGCTGGTGTCGGGGCTCGGCATCTACGCGGGTGCAGCGGCCGGTACGGTGCGCTTCTCGGCGCTGGCCATCGCCGGCACCACGGTGCTCGCGGCTTCCGGCGCCAGCGCGCTCTGGGCACTCACCGACACCGTGGCCCATGCACGCATTCCCTTCGCGGCCGCCAGCGCCACCATGATGCAGGTGCTCTTCCTGGCGGCGCCGCTGCGGATGCTCGACGAGACCGAGACGCGCAATGCGCTCCGCGGCGAGGCGTCGACGCACCTGTGGGAAGAGCTGGCCTTCGACGAAATTCCTCCGCGCGCGCTGCTCCTCATCTCGGAAGATCGTCTCTACAGCCGCGTGCGTGCGGCCCGCGCCGCCGGAACCATGCGCCCGGACATCGACGTTCTCCCCACCTTCGCGCTCGACGCGCGCTCGGCCCGCACGGTCATCGCCCACGAGCCGAAGCTCACCTCGGTGGTGCGCGACATGATGATCGCCGGTACGCCCTCCGAGCTTTCTCTCTCCGAGCTCTCGGCGGCTCGGCCGCTGGTGCTGGAGTTCGGCGCCACCTGGGACCGCGGGCTGGCGCGGCATCTGCTCCCTGCTGGCCTCTTCACCCGCTTCGAAGGCGAGCCGCGCGGCATCTCGGACAGGCGCATCGCCCTCGACAAGCAGATGGGGTCGCGCGATCGCGTGGCCACCGCCATTCTTCCCAGCAAGAACCCGGAGCTGGTGAAGCTCACCGTGCGCGCGCTGCGCATTCGCGCCATTTCCACCGCGGTCACCGGGGAACGCGAGTCCACCTCGCGGGCGCTGGACGATCTCCGCATGTTCGCCCCGCGGGACCCGATCCTGGAAGAGCTGGTCCGCCGGGTGGTGCTCTCCAAGGGCTACATCGAGGTCGCCGACCTCGACCCCACGCGCTGAAGTCCGCTCAATCGCGGCGCGCGGTGTCGAGAACCAGTGGATCCTGCACGAATGCGGGCAGCTCCGCCAGCTCGGTCTCCACGGCGATGCGCACCCGCGTTCGGTCGTCGGCGGCGTGGAGCCGCTTGAGGGCGTCGTCGACCCGCGCGCGCGAAGTCGGATCGCGACGGCCGAGGCGCCTCGAGATGGCGATGCGAAGATCGAGCGGGGTGTCGGGATCTTCGAGCGCTTGCCACAGCTCGGGCTCCGGTACCCCCATCGCGCGATAGGTGCCCTCACCGGCCGGAAAGACGTTGACCGCGTCGACACGCTCGAGCCACGCGCGGAGGGGCTCGCCCGGATTGCGGAGAAGCGTGCCGAGCACGTCGACTCCCGGAACCATGCCGGTGCTCGCCACCGCACGGTCGCGCGCGCTTCGCAGCTGCCGAGCCCAGTGGGCGCGCTCCGCCGCAGTGAGGGCCTCGAGGCTCCCCTGCCAGCGAAGGCCGCTCTGCATCGTCACGGCGATGCCGCCGTCGGTGTCGACGATGTCGCGCATTTCTGCGTACGGGAGCGTGCGCACGGCATCGAGCTCCCGGTACTGGAGCCCCCACGGCTGCATCACGCAGCTGCGCGCGCGGGCCATGCGGTTGGCCGAGGCGGTCGCGTTGGTCCAGACCAGCACGAAGAGCGGAACGGCGCCGTACATGCCCAGCGAGACGGTCACCAGCGGCTCTCCGCTCCAGGCCCCGAGCGCGTACGTGGCCGCGGTCCCGAGGGCGGCCAGGTACGACAGGATCTGCAGCGCGAGCGATGGTCCCGGCGCCGAACCGCTCGGGAAGGCCATGCCGCCGATCCCGCCCTGCGGCACGCCGAGCGCACGCCGCAACGGCTCCACTTCCTCCGGCCTTAGCCCCTCGAACACGAACGGACGATGCGGCTGCGATCGATGGGTGATGGCCACGTCCACGCCGGTCGCGTTTTGGCAGGTGGAGACCCCGAGGAGGTCGATGGTCTCGAGCGGGAACGGCGCCTCGCCCGGGTAGCGCACCTCGACCCCGTCGGGCGTGGGCACGAGCTCGACGTTCTGGGTCCGGGCTTCTGCCGGGGTCGACGCGATGAAGGCGGCGGCGAGCCCGAAAAACAAGCTCAGCGCCGCCCCCAACCAGGCAACGAGGGCAACCGGTGCGAACGTCAGGCCTCCGGCCGCGATGGCGCACAGAACCGCAAGGCGCGCGAGAAAGGCCGTTCGAAAGCGCGGCGGCGGGCGGTTACGCCAGAGTGCCCTCATGCGTCTTCGAGGGTAGCACCGTTCGCGCGCATCAGCGGTACACGAGCTGGAGCAGATCGCCGGCGCGCTCCGGCACCTGCGCCAGATCGGTCGCCATGGCGACGCGCATGCGAAGCCGATTGTCGTCTCCATGGAGGCGTTCGGTCATGGCTTGCACCCGCGCGTAGGCCGAGGGGCTGGTGCGACCGAGCCGCCGCGCGAGCGCGATGCGTACGTCTTCGGAGGTATCCGGATCCTCCAGCGCATCCCACAGCTCCTGCTCGGACACGCCCATGTGCCTGTACGTGCTCTCGCCGGACGGCATCACGGCGAGGGAGTCCACGCGGAGCAGCCATGCGCGGAGCGGCTCGCCCGGCTCGCGCTCGAGACGCGTGAGCGCCTCGTCGACGGTGGGCGGGAGATCGGCGCGCTGGCCGCGCTCCACCGCGCTGGTGAGCTGACGCGCAAAGTTGGCGCGCTCCGCGGGCACCAGCGTGCCGAGCGGAAGCAACAGGACCTGTCCGTTGCGCAGGTGAACCGCGACGTTCTCGCCGGCGACACGCGCGCTCGCGATGAGGGAATACGCGACGTCTCGCGCGGTGCCAGCGAAGTATCGGAGCCCGGAAGCGCTCAGCGCGCAGTACGGCGCGATGTGGCGCGGGGTTCCGGTGAGCATCAGGAGCATCCAGAGGAAGGCGGCGTACGCCACCGCACACATGGTGGCCATGACCATGAACGCCGTCGGCATGTCGACTGCAACGCTGGTTGCCGCCAGGAACGCGTTGCAGCCCGCCATGAGCAAGCTCGCGAAGGCGACCCCCAGGCCCGGTACGCCCGGCCGCGGGCCCTGGGGGAACATCGCGCCCCCGAAGCCGCCGTAGGGAAGCGCGAGCGCGTGCCGAAAGGCCTCGACGTCTTCCCGGGCCAGGCCCTCGAAGACGAAGCTGCGGTGGGCGCGATCGCGATGGGTGAGCGTCACGTCCACGCTGCCCCCGTCACCGTCGCAGAGCGACGCCCCCTGAAGGTCCTTTCCGCGGAGCTCGAAGATCGACGCGCCGGCCGACCGCACTTCGAGACCGTAGGGTCGCGGCACCAGCTCCACGGTCTGGCTCAGCGGCGCAGTGCGCCGCGTCGAGAGCGACCACACGACGATGCAGCCGACGATGGTCAGAAGCGGTGCGGGCAACGCGAAGTAGGGGACCAGCTGCAGGAGGAAGGTGCCGAGGACCACCACTCCCGCCAGAGCTACCCAGCCCAGGTGCCGACTCACGGGGACCGAACGATTGCGCCAGAGTGCCTTCATTCGAGCCCCTTCGGCCGCTTTTCACCGATGTTTCCTCGCTCGCCGAAGAAAAGTGAGATTTCGCCGCGACCTGGGCAGGGTGGCCTCGTCCTGGGGAACGCGAGGCGGAAAGGCCGCTCGCACTTCACGCTCAGGAGATTCCCATGTCTGCATCCCGCATCTCGTTCGTCGCCATCGCCCTCGTTCTCGCCGCCTGCTCCAAGTCGAAGGGCGACGGCGAAGCGGTGACCACCAGCTCCGCCGCCGGCACCGTCGAGGGCGCGAACAAGCCCGCGCCCAGCGGCGGCACGGTGGTGACCTGCATGACCACCGCCGGCCTTTGCAGCGAGTGGTCCGGGCTCACCCTCGGCGAGCTCAAGGAAGCGCAAGACAGCTGCGACGACCCGGGCGACAAGTTCGGCTCCACCCCTTGCCCCCGCAAGAACGCCTTCGCCAGCTGCAAGCACCCCAAGGAGAAGGTGACGCTCTTTCTCCCGAAGACGGCCGGGTTCACCATGAAGGACGCGAAGGAGATGTGCGAGGACGGCGAGCTCTCGCAGATCAAGTGACCGAGCGGAGAACGCGCTCGAGGGTCACGTGAAACTGGCTCTCGGCGGCGCGCACCACGCTGTCGAGCTCGCCCTCGGAGATGCGCAGACGCTCCATGAGGCGACGGCGCGTGCCCTCCAGGAGCAGCTCGCGAGCGCGCTGGAGCCTGCGTGCGGCGGTGGCCCGGTGGATGCCGTGCGCGGCGGCCAGCTGGTCGATGCTCATCCCCTGGGTGTGGTGATGGCGGAGCAGGTTGCGATCCTCCGACGACAGCTCGGCGGCCGCTTCCTCGAACGCCGCGCGCATGTGATCGCGGTGCTCGCGCTTCAAGAAGGCAAGCTCCGGGTCGGCGCCCACGTCGAGCACTTCGGGCACCTGCTCCGGGGCCATCGGGCGCTCGCGGCCGCTCTGCTTCCGCGAAGCGTCGACGCACAGGCGCACCGCGGCGACCCGCACCCAGTTGCGCAGCTTCCCCTGCCCCGCGTAGTCGCGGATCTTGGGCTCTGGCTGCGAGAAGAGCCGGGTCGCCAGCATCTGCGCCAGGTCGTCCGGCGAGATGCGTGCAGCTTGCACCTGGCTCGCCACCGCGGCGTACTCCGGGGCGAAGGCCCGGGCGAAGGCCGAGAGCGCCTTGGCGTCACCCTCGGCACAGGCAAAGGCCAGATACACGTCGTCGAGGCGCATGGACTCCAGCGCCGCTGCCAGTGACGGCGAGCCCGCCGGCACGCACGCCAGAAGGTGCGCGCCGAACGCCACATCGTCGACGACGAGGCCCGGCCAGGCGGCGCGGGCCTCGGCCATGCGTCGGGGCACCAGGACCTCGAGGGCGGCGCGCTCGGACGGCGCATGCGCGGCGAGAACGTCGACCAGGCTGAGCTCGGAAGGCGGCACCATGGCGGGAAACCCACATCGTACGTACCATTGGTCGAGCGCGAAGGCGCCGGAAACTCCCTTGCAACCCTCCCCACCGCAGTCGACGTGCCCGAGCGAGAACGCGTTCGCGCAATTTCTCGAAGGCACGCTGCCGGCCGAATCGCGTGCGCTCCTGGAGGCGCACGTCGAGGTGTGCTCCGCCTGCGACGGCGCCCTCTCCGAGCTCGGCCGTTTGCTGGCCAGCGCCACGCCGAGCATGGTGCCACCGTCGGGGGGGCCGCCACAGGGAGGGGCCCGCTACACCATCGCGTCGGCCATGGGCGCCGGTGGGTTCGGTCGCGTGTATGATGCATACGACGTCCTCTTGCGCCGGCGGGTCGCGCTCAAGTTTCTCCACTCCGAGAGCCCGACCGCCAACGTCGCGGATCGGATGCTCGCCGAGGCGCGGGCCCTGGCGTCGCTCTCGCACCCGAACGTGGTGCAGATCTACGACGTCGACGTGGACGGGCCGTCGGTGTTCATGGCCATGGAGCTGGTGGAGGGCGAGACGCTGGCGAGCTGGCTGCGGGCGCCTGCTCCACACGCACTGGACGAACGCCTGGCCATCGTGCGCAGCGTGGCCGAGGCCCTCGTGAGTGCGCATCGCGCGTCGATCCTGCATCGCGACGTGAAGCCCGACAACGTCCTCCTTGGCCGCGACGGCCGGGTACGACTGGGTGACTTCGGCCTCGCGTGCCATGCGGAAGCGCCGCCGGTCCACGTGGGCGGAACTCCCTGGTACATGGCTCCCGAAGTGCGCGCCGGCGCCCCGGCCTCGGCGCTCGCGGATCAATATGCGTTCGCGCTCCTGGCGCGCGAGTGCGTGTTCGGGGTTCCTCCGGGCGCGGCATCGTCCTCGGCCCCCGCCGGCACCGACGCGCCCACCGCGCTGTGGTCCATCTTCGCGAAGGCCGCGTCGCCCGTGCCCCAGCATCGCTACCCCTCGATGGAGGCGCTGCACGAGGCCTTTCAGCGCGCACTGCACTGGGATCGCAGCCCCCACGCGACCGGCGCCATGGCGGTGCAGGCGATCATGTCGTTCGTGTACGCGGCGGTGAGCGCGTTCTCGGTGTGGGCGCTGCTGTCGGAAGACGTGCCGGAGACGAGCCTGCGCGGGGGCCACGCGGCCATGGCGTCGATGAGCATGGTGAGCCATGGGGGCAGCATCGACGCGGTCACGCTCCTCTACAACGCGGTCGGTGCTCTGCTGGTGGTGCTTCTGGTGTCGGGCTGGATGCCCATCGCCGCCATCTGGGGTGTGGTGAACGCGTGGGCCCTCGCCCGCAAGCGCAGCTGGGCTCGGACCTCGACGCTGGCGTACGGCGTGCTTTCGCTGCTCACGCTCATCGGGACGCCGGCCGGCGCCTACCTGGTGTACGCGATGGTTCGCACGCGCCGCGGCACGTAGACGAATCCGGCACCCAGCAGGCCGGGGATGACAGCAACTTGCTCATGTGCATGCCCATTTTTGCGGGCTTTCGCACAAAAGACACCTCGTGACACTTTGTGAGGAAGACACCTTCAAGAGGGCTCGTAGGACTTGCCCGAGGATCACCGCAACCCTCCGCCAAGGAACTTCCCATGAACCGATCGTCCGTCTTCTTCTCGCTCCTCCTCGCCACCATGGCCGCCCAGAGCGTCGCGTGCATTGCCGGCAACGACGACGACTCGAGCTCCGAGGACTCGGAGATCAAGAAGAAGGTGAAGCCCAAGGGCGGCAACGGCGCGTTCGATCTGCTCAAGCCCTCGTTCGCCACCGGCTTCGCGGGGCAGTTCAACTTCGACGGCCCGGCGATGGCGCTGGGCGAGCGACGCGAGAAGGTGCCGGGCTCGTACAACCTGCAGCTCGTGGGCGCGACCATCCCGGACGGGCAGACCATGGCGCAGACCGAGACCATCGCCATCACGGCGGGCACCGTCACCGCGCGTACGCCCGGTGGCCTGCGAGTGCGATTCTCCGAGCCGGTGACCCTGGGTGGCGCCCGCGTGATGCTCACGCCGCCCCAAGGGTACGCCGGGTTCCTCAACGCAGGGGGCGCATGGCAAGCCAACGCCAACGGCGGGCAGATGCTCTCGCTCGCCGGCAAGGTCGTCGTGGCACCGGCCACCGAGACCAACACCCTCGACGCCATCGTCACCGAGGGCGCCATCAAGGAAGTGGTGCTCCCCACCTCGCGCGTGAAGGTCGCCCTCGACGAGTACGACGCCGCGTACCCGAACCCCGCCAGCTGCAGCGCGGCCTACGTGCGCGCGGGCGCGTGGGGCTACCAATCCACGGCGTTCGTTCGCAACACCAACGGCAGCCCCAACGCCTCGTTCGTGGTGCCGCAGGGCAGCCGCGCCGACGTGGCGGTGGTGGTCTACGGCTTCGAGGTGAAGCAGCCCACGGTGGCTGGCGGTACCAACGCCTTCACGCTCAACCGCCTCGAGGTCGACCACGTCGAAGTGGCACAGAGCGGCGGTGGAACGCAGATGGTTCCCGGCACCTACACCATCGCGCGCAAGAACGCCGACGGCACCTTCACCCCGCTCAACTGCAACGCGCCCACCCAGACCGGCGTCGATCTTCCGGACGGCACCTATCGCGTGACCTCCAGCGCGCGCGGCACCTCGGGCACCGTCACCTCGACCGAAGAGGTCTCGTTCCCCTGAGAGCCTCTTCGTACGCCGAGAGGGGCTCGCTCTGGGTGGCCGGGTCCATGTCGACCACCACGCGGAAGCGGGCCTGCTCGTCTTGCGCGTGAAGGCGCAGCGCGGTGCTCTCGACCCGCACCCGGGCCGAAGGGTCGACGCGACAGAGGCGGCGGCCGACGGCGCTGCGGAGCTCCACCGGAAGATCCGGATCGTCGAGCGCGGCCCACAGGTCGCGCTCGGGAATACCCGCCGAGCGATACAGCGCCGCCCCTTCGCCGGGAAGCACCGAGATGGAATCGATCCGGGTGAGCCACCCCACCAGCGGCTCGCCCGGCCTCCGTAAGAACGCGCGAAGCGACTCTTCCACGCTCGCGCCGGTGCTCGCGGCGAGAGCTCGGTCACGAGCGCTCAGCAGCTGCCGCAGGAGGTGCTGGCGTTCCGGCACCGACACCAATCCGAGTGCAACATACATGTTCTTTCCGTCGGTCGTTCGGAGCCCGATGCCCGCGCGCTCCAGTGCGGCGGAGGCAATGTCGGCATAGCGCAGCGTGCGCTCCGCTCCGTCGACGACGCAGGTGAAGCCGTCGGGGCGCAGCGTGCACGATTGCTGCCCTCGTTGCGCGCGCATGGTGAGGCGCTGCGCCAGCCACACGAAGAACGCCAGGGGGATGCCCAGGATGGTGAACGCCGTGAGCACGACCGCCACCGGCCCCGCCCCGTCGAGCGCCGCGCCCAGCCCGAAGAACGCGAACACGATGCCGAACCAGAAGCTCGCGACTCCGGAGAGGGAGCTGCCGAGCGTGCGCGACGCTCCTTGAGGAAACGCGGCCCCACCGAAGCCGCCGTGAGGCAGGCCGAGGGCGCGCCGGAGTGGTTCCACCTCTCCCGCGGCCACACCTTCGAACACGAAGCTCTTGTGCGGCTGCGCGCGATGCGTGATGGCGACGTCGACGCCGGTGGCTCCTTCGCAGGTGGATACGCCGAGGAGATCGGGGCCCCGGAGCACCAGCGCCGGTGCTGCCTCACCCTCGGCCCACACCTCGACGCCGCCCGGTGCTTCGCGAAGGTCCACCGGGGTATCGCGGCCGAAGCGCGCCACCAGGGCGAGGACGAACGCGGCCAGGCTTCCGCAGAGCGCCAGCGCCGGGCACAGCCATGCAAGGTGTGGAACGTAGAGAAACGCCGGCGACCCGAGCGCAACGGCCAGCGCGGCGTAGGTCGCACCCACACGCCGCAGTCCCGTCGGCGGACGGCCTCGCCAGAGAGCCTTCATGCCCGCGCGAGCGTACCATCCATCTAGCGGTCCACGGCCTTGGCGCAGCGAAAGCCCGTGTGCGTGGTGCCGGCGAGGCCCTCCGAAGCACGCCAGAACGACTGCGCGAAGGCGCGGTTGGTGAACCAGCCCCCGCCGCGGATGGTCGCGCTACCCCTGTTCATCGACAGCGGGTCGACCAGAGGCACGGCGCTGCGATAGTACGGATCGAACATCGACCGATACGTGTCTTGTACCCACTCGTCGAGATCGCCACCCATGTGCCGAAATGCCGAGGGCGCGAAGGTAACGTCGAGGGTGGCGTCGCTGAGCCGCGCAGGGCCCGGCTGCCGGGTGCCGCCCGCGAAACGGCAGTCGGTGGGCTCCGAGGTGTCGTCGCTCCGGGCGACCACGGCGTGGGCGCATATGTCGGTGGACTCGCCCCAGGGAAATCGCGTACCCAGCGCGCCGTTGCCGGCCGCCGCCGCGAACTGGGCCTCGGTGGGGAGCGACTTGCCCTCGGAAGCGCAGAGCGCCGCGGCCAGCGAGCGGTCCACGCAGTTGAGGGCGAGATCGTCGTTGCGGGCTTCGTTCGCGCCCAGATACACGCAGCGCGGTTCGGCGCTCTGGCGGCGCGGCTCGCGGCCCACCGCTCCGGCAAGGATCGCTGCGCGGGCGCGGCCCACCGAGAGCTCGTCGACGTCGAGGTAGAACGGCGACAGGTAGGTCAGGTAGTCGCGCGGCTCGTCGACCTCGAGCAGACTGCCGAAGAAGAACGGCCCCGCAGGCGCACATCGCATGCCACTCGGCGCTTGCGCGTCGTCACAAGGTGCGGCGCGCGCGAGCGCCCAGGAACCTTCTTCGAGCTTGCGCGACGGTGCCGGCGCGGTGCCGACGGGGGTGAGCGTGCGCGTGGCCGGATCGCACGACGCATCGGCCTGCGAAGCCACCCCGAAGCAGGCCATCGCCAGCTCCATTTCGACCGGCCCCGGGGTCGGCGGCAGCAGAGCGAGGGTGTCGAGGGTGGTGTCTGGATCCGGCGTGCCGGCGCCGCGAACGGCACGCGCCCGATGGAGGCGCACGCGAACCCGGAGCGAGCGCGCGGTGGGAACCACGCCGAACGAGAAAGGGAACGTGCCGGGAGGCGCCGCGCGCACCGAGCGACATGCCTCGCACGCCAGGGCGCCATCGGCGTCGAGGATCTCCACCAGCAAGCGATCGCCCACCAGGGGCAAGGGCGCGTCGGTGCGCACCGTCACCGTCCACTGCGGTCGCACCTCGCCCCCGAGGCACGAGCTTCCGAACACGGCCGCGAGCCCCAGTACGAGGGGCGCCCACTTCACGGGCTCTCGCCCCGGTAGACGCAACGAAAGCCCTGGATGGACGCGCGCAGGGTCTGGGCCACCTCGTCGCGATAGGCAGGCCGGGTGAGCTCGACGCCCGCGGAGAAGTTGCCTCCCTTCGCGACGAAGTTGGCGATGGGCGCGACCGACACGGGATCGCGCGCCAGCCCGATGGACCAAGCCTGACCGGCCGACGCAAAACGATCGCGCGTGAGCTCGGAGAGGCTTCCGCCGAGATCGACGATTCCCCGGGGCGTCACGTCGCCGAGGCACGAGGCATTGCCTGGGTGCGAGCCCACAGGTTCGACGACGGGCTTCCCGAGGCACACGGCTCCTCCGTCGACCGTCGGATCGCGGCTGGTGCTGGCGGTGCAACAGCGAGGCGGTTCTGCGCCCCAGGTGTACGTGCGCCCGTCACCACCCCGCGCAGCGTGCTCCCACTCGGCTTCGCTCGGGAGCTGCCCACCGTCGAGCGCGCAGAGCTCTGCCGCCAGGAACGAGTCGACGCAGTTGAGCGGAAGCACGTCGTTGCCTCCGTCGTCTGCGCCGATAAACGTGCAGTACTGGAGGACGGGCGACGCGTTGCTCGGAAGGTCGGGCATGTGCGCGGCGGGCAGCCACGGACGTGCGAGCTGGCGGCGAAAGCGCCCCACCGTGTACTCGGTGCGGTCCATGTATACTGCACCCACGATCACCGGCCGCACCGGAAACGCCTCCAGCCGCTGATTCTTGATGCCGAGGAGGTCGGACTGCCCGACGATGTCGTAGCCGCCGGGAATGCAGGCTACGTCGGCCTCCGGGGCGCGCGCGGTGCACGGTCGCGCGACCGCCCCGGGCCACGACCCAACCTGCGAACTTGCCGAAGGCGGACCGAGCCCCGAGGATGCAAGACCATGCAGGGATGCGCCGTCGATGCACGAGAGGCCGCGCCCGAGGTCCGCAGGGTATCCGATGCAGTCGCCGCGAAGGACCACCTGGGTTACGTCGACGCCGACGCGCGGCGTGGAGAGGTCGACCAGCCGGTCGACGGTGAGCGCAGGGTCGGGCTCGAGCGTCGACGGCGTCGCCGTGCGGGCTCGGTACGCGCGCAGCCGAACCCGTGCCGCCCCCGCCACCCCGAGGGTCAGAGGCCAGTTGGAGACGTCACTCACCACGAAGTCGCGGGTCGAGACCAGGCGCATGTCGTCGAGCGCGTAGACGTCGATGCGGAGCGTATCGACGGCCGCGAGCACGTTGACGCCCGGGGTGCCGAGCGCGGGCAAGTCGGTGTCCACCGAGAGGACGTGCTGGGGGCGCACCTCCGGGCTCGCGGCGCAGGCGGCAACGACCACCCCTGCGGCAAGTGCCCGAAAGCGCATCGACATCATTTCCGAGCGTAGCATCATGGCCTACGCTCGCGTGATGCGCGTTGTCTTCCTGGCAGTGGCGGCGACCACGTTCACGGCGTTGCTGGCATGCTCGAAGGTCGAGAGCCCAGCCGTGGTGGATGCCGGACGCGCACCGAGCGCCGACGCCGGGACGGACGCCAGCACGCTGCCCTACCCGCTCACGCAAACCTGCGCGGAACCCACCGACGCCGGCAACGCGTGCTCCCAGTGCAACCAGGCCAATTGCTGCCAGAGCCGGGAAAAGATCCTCCCCACGTCGGTGGACCCGCTCATCGATTGCATGTCGGTCTGCTCCACCGACGCCGGAAGCAAGCCCGAGGACGACTGCCAGAAGCGATGTCTCGACGGCAACCCCAACCAAGGCATCTACCTCGAGCAGTTCGCGTGCCTCATGCACCACTGCTCGACCGAGTGTGGCGGCGGTGCCAATCCCTGCGTTGCCTGCACCAACGCCCAGTGCCCCCTCGAATCGCTGGCCTGCACCACCACGCCCGACTGTTTCTACATGACCTCATGCTCGGCTGCATGCGACCGCGGCGACGTCGTGTGCACCGAGGCCTGCTACAAGAAGCACGGCGCCGCCAAGAAGGTCATCGACGACCAAACGCTCTGCGCGCAGGCCCGCTGCGCCACCGAGTGCACGCCCAAGCCCTGAGCGATCGTGAACCTCGACGAAACACGAGGTCATCCCGAGTCCTCACGCGCGGAGCGCGCCAGTATCTCGAAGAAACAAGGAGCCATCCCGAGCGAAGCGAGGGCCCCCTCTGCGCTTGCGTCAGCCGAGGAGCGTCGCGCCGCTGGCAACCAACGCAGCACACGCGTCCTCGAGCAGGGCTGCGCTCGCTGCCGCATGGGCGGCCCGCGCGAGAGGTCGGTCGAGCAGAACCAGCGCACTGCCATCGGGGCGCAAGAGAATCCGCGCGGCCAAGCGCGCCTCACCACGCTCCACCAAGAGCTCCGCGTCGGCACCCGCCGACACATGGGCCTCGCGCACGGTTGCTCCCGAGGCCTCCAGGACGGGGTGCACTTCGCTCGAAGCACCCGCGGGCAGCACCAGAACCGCGGCGCTTCGAAAGAGCGCAACCTTCCCCGGCGTACTTCCCGCGAGCCACGCGGCAGCGTGCTCGTCAACTGGGCCGACTTCGAGCCAGGTCGGGTAGGGCTGGTCAGCGAGCTGCACGATGGCAACCGTCTCCGGGACGGCGGTCTGAGGCAATCCGGCTCGAACGAGGTAGTCCACCAGCGCTACCGCCTCCGCGGTCGACATGAACCCCACGCGGACGAGATGCTCGTCCTCCGAGAAATTGGGAGGCTGCGACGCGAGCACCAGGTCCACGCCGCCGGCAACGTGCGCCTCGAGCTGGGCTTTGCGCACGACCACATTGGCGAATTCGAGAACCACGGCCATGCCCAGTCTCCCTCAGCCGAAGTCCCAGTTACCGGCGAGCGTATTGCAGTGAAGGCAACGAAATGCGTAGTAGCATATTACCCACTCGTCAGGGAGCTCCACGTCTTCCTGCACGCAAGTGTCCCAGGTGCGCGCGGCGTCGTTGGTTCGGGCCATGGCGATGAACTGGCTCCGCGCGTCGCGCACCGGTGAGGCCGCAGCGAAGTCGCGGGGAAGCCACGTTCCGATATACGCCATGAAGTCGTCGCAATGGGTGAGCCATACCGCTTGTTGAATCGAGACGGGTGTGGCTCTTCTCCGACGGGACAATGCATAGCAGGATCGATCACTTGACTCTCCGCAGTCGCGACTTGGGTGCGGGTAGCGGGTCAGGGATCTTGCCGTCTTCGTAGCGACCGGCGTGGTT
>JABFRG010000037.1 GCA_013141295.1 Polyangiaceae bacterium | reverse complement strand
GGTTGACCTCGAGCTCACCGTAGTTCGACGGACGCGCGCGCGGCAGCGCCAATGTTTTTGCGTCTCTAAACGGGTGACACGCGGGCGCTTGCGGCGACCGGCAGGGTGATGCGAATCTCGGCGCCGCCCGCTTCGGCGTTGGCGAGCTCCACGCTGCCGCCGCTCGCCACCACCAGACCCAGCACGAAGCCCAGGCCGAGCCCGCTCCCGGTCTCCTTGCTCGAGGGGATCCAGGAGCGGGTCGAGAGCGCCGACGCCTCGAATCCCGGACCGTCGTCGCGCACCACCAGCATCGCGCGTTCTCCGGTCCGCGTGATGGTGATGTCGACCGCGCGTGCGCCGCGGCCGCTGCTCCCGGTCCGCGCGTTCTCCAGCAAGTTGCGAAAGGCGCGCACGAAGCCCTCCTCGCCGCCGGCGAAGGAAAGATGCAGCCCCTCCGGGCACGTGGTCCGCAACTCGGGCACCTCGTGCCGGAAGCTGCGCCGCAGCGCGGCGAGCGCCGCAGGTACGTCCACCGGGCTCACGGTCTTCAGGAGGGTCACCTCTTCGAGGGCCCGGGTCTCCACGGTGCGGACCTCTGCCTCGAGCTGCCGGAGATCGTCCACCAGCCGCTCGAGCGACGCCCGCGGGGGACCACCCTTGGGGAGCGCGCGCTCCAGGAGCTCGGCGTTGAGCAAGGCCGAGGCCAGCGTGCTGCGTGCGTCGTGCGATTGACGCAGGAGGCCGGTGAGCCGGGAACGTGCGCGATCCCGCTGACTCTCCGCGCGGGCGTGATCCATCAGCATCTTCCGGGAGCGGCGCGCGGTGAACACCGCAAAAGCGCCCACCGCCGAGAGCGCGAGCTCGAGCACCAGCAGGCTCGACCAGGTGGCCTGCGCGACCCCCGGGTTCGCGGCGCGATCCATCAGGAAGAGGCCCAGCGCTCCCGCGGCGCCCAGGAGCCAACCCAGGGCCGCGGCACGAACGTTCAGGCGAAACCCCGCCGTCGCCACCGTGACCGCCAGGCTCGCCACGTCGGGCATGAGCAAGATGCCGCGGTAGTCGGGGTCGTGGAGAAAGACGTTGGCGCCGAGCCCCGCGGTGATGAGGGCGGCGTCACCGGCGACCGTCCAGAGCGCGTCGCGGGAGCGCAGACGGCCGGTCCGTGCGCGGTGCAGGACGTAACCGGCGAACGCCATGACCACCGCGAAGGACGCCCAGTCGCCCCAGTTGGCGCCGATCCACACGGACCGCGCGGTCATTGCCGTGACGAGGGCAGCGCGTCCGTAGGCCAAGGCGCGCTCGGCCGCCACGCTGCCCTGCTCCAGGGTGGCGTCGGCTCGCTCGCCAAAGCTCCGGTCCTCCATCGGGCCCGAGTATCGTCCGACCGCGGGCTTCGCGAAAGGCATTCCGGCCAACCTTCCGGGCGCACGAAGTTGCGGCGCGCGGCGGCAGTTGCGGTAGGCTGCATGCGAGGTCGAAGGTGAAGCTCCAGACCCTTCTCATCGTCGAGGACAACGCCTCGTTCGGGCGCTCGCTGGTGGCCGCGCTGGAATCCCAGGTGCCGGACGTGCGCCTGGTGGCATCGGTGGCCGAGGCCCGGCAGGCGCTCGAATCGTTCTCGCCTTCGGCGCTGCTCCTCGACGTGTGCCTCCCGGACGGCGGCGCCATCGACGTCATCGCCATCGCCGCCACCAAGACCCCCGTGCCGCACATTCTCGCCATGTCGAGTGAAGCCGGGCCCGAGCAAGCGTTCCTCCTGGCGCAGCGCGGCGTCCGCGCCTACCTGCAGAAGCCCTTTCCGCTCGCCAAGCTCGAAGCCACCCTCGGGGCCCTCGACGAGCTGGTGGACGAGGTGCCTGCGCCGCTCTCCCATGCGCTGGGGCGCGAGTCGCTTCCGGAGATCGAGGAGCGAACGCGCCGCGCGCTGGTCAACGACGCCCTCGCGCGCGGCAATGGCAGCATCAACGCGGCCTCGAGAATTCTCGGGGTTTCGCGGCAAACACTCCAGCACATCCTCAGGCGCCAGCGCGCCTCCTGAGCCCCGCGGACATCATCGCTGGCCGCGGGCGACCCGTGTCACCCGAACGGAGACTGCAAGAACCTTGGCAATTCCGAGGGCACCACCGGGTGCGCAACAACAGGAGCACGGCATCGACTCCGACGCCGCGTTCCTACCCGGAGGAGTGCTCATGGAATCCAAGAATCTTCGCTTCGCCCCCAAGTCTCGCCCCGTCCTCTTCGGCCTCGCCGCCGCGGCCGCGGCCGCCCTCGCCACCGTGGCGCATCCCGGTGAAGCCCGCGCCGACGAGCACGTGAGCTTCGATCTCGGCAACGTGCGCGTGGTGCGTCAGCGCGAGGCCTCGGGCGATCGCCCGTACTTTCCCGCCATCTTCTTCCGCTCGCGCATCGGCAGCCGCGGCTCCACCGGCGTCACCGTGGTGGACTACGAGCCCCACGACTGGGTCTCGAAGCCGCTCTTCCGTGTGGCGCCGCGGGATCACATGATGACCGGCGAGACCGCTGCGCTCCCGTTCTGGATGGGCACCGAGCAATGGCGCAACGTGCGGGTGGTCCCCGTCTCGTCGCTGGCCGAGGCGGTCCATGCGGAGATCCTGGGCGGCATCGTGTTCGCCTTCGACAACAACAACACGCCGCCCCACGTCATTCGCGGCCTCCTCGACTCCGCCGGCAGCATCGTGCAACGCCTGCTGGTGGAGCGGGTGGAGAGCGGATCCGTCATCGGCGCCGCCGCCAGCGGCGATTTCGCCGCGTTCCAGCGGAGCCTCGGTGAGCGGGCGCTCCAGCTCTTGAAGGAGATGATCAACGTCGGCAAGATGGCCGAGCTGGCGCTGCAGTTCACGGTGGGGTCCACCTTCAATCCCGACCAGCCCGCGGGCATCCAAGCGTTCATCATGCCGGCGCTCGACGGCATGCCCGCCAGCGACACCACCCAGACGGTGAGGCTCCCGGGCGGTCCGGTGGACGCGCGCATGGTGGTGGCCGGTCTCGGGGCGCGCACGGAGACCCTCTCGTTCACCGGCTCCGGAGCCCGCTACGACGTGCCGCTGACGATCGCGCGCACCGGCAGCAGCACCTGCGCCGGCACCGTCTCGAGCCTCACCCTGCGGGTGCGCACCGGCGAGGACGATCTCCGCGACAACAGCGTCATCCGCGCCGTCGTCGAGTCGCGCGGCCGGGCGCCCATGACCATCGACATTCCCACCGCCGGCGGCATCGCCAACCGCGGCGAGATCCTTCGCACCATCACCCTCCCGACACCGATTCCCCGGGCCGAGCTGGAGCGCGTCGGCATCGCGTTTCAGTCGCGCAACGGCTTCGCGCAGACCGACGACAACTGGAACATGGACGCCATCGAGGTCCGGAGTGGCAGCGAGCGATTGCTCTTTCAGCGCGGTCGCCCGCTCGCGCGCATGACCGGGCCCAGCTCCACCTGGAACGGCGACGTGCGGTGCCCGGCAGCGACGGCCACCGCGAGCACGCCCGCGGCCGACCCCATCGTCACCGCGGTGGACGTGACGCTGCGCACGGGCGGCGACGATCTCCGGGGCGGCAC
Source organism: Polyangiaceae bacterium (assembly GCA_013141295.1). Taxonomy (GTDB): domain Bacteria; phylum Myxococcota_A; class Polyangia; order Polyangiales; family Polyangiaceae; genus JABFRG01. Next base: position 67 of record JABFRG010000037.1, on the reverse strand, counting down.
CGACAACGCCGTGGTCATCGTCCAGACCGCGGGCGGCAACGTGGAAGCGCCCTTCAATGGTCGCGAT
>JABFRG010000113.1 GCA_013141295.1 Polyangiaceae bacterium | reverse complement strand
GGCCCCTCGCGCGTCGCGACCGAGCCCGCGCCCATCGTGCAGGAGCAGCCCGGCGTGAAGGCCGGCGAGTGGGACGACAACGCCAACTACCGCGAGTTCCAGAAGTACCTCGCCACCGCCGGACAGGTGGCCTACGCGCCCGACATCACCCACCGCACGTTCATCGTGGTGCGCGACGCCGATGGGCGCGCCATGCCGCAGTGCCGCGTGACCGTCACCGGCGCCAGCGACGCCGCCTTCCAGCTCCGCACCGGCGCTTCGGGTCGGGCCATCTTCTTTCCGCGCACCGCCACCGCGGTGGGCGCCGAGAACAACGAGCTCCTCGCCAGCACCAGCTGCGGCGGCGCCACCGGCACCGCGCGCTTCCGCGCCGAAGCCGAGGACCAAGTGGTGGACATTCGCCTGGGCACCAAGCGTGCGCAGCAAGGCCTTCCGGTCATCGACGTGGCCTTCGTGCTCGATACCACCGGGTCCATGAGTGAAGAGATCGCCAGCGTGAAGCGCACCATCGCCCAGGTGACGCGCAACCTCGCCCAGGCCGGGGTGCGCGTTCGCATCGGCATGGTGGAGTACAAGGACCACGGCGACACCTTCGTCACCAAGGGCTACCCGCTCACCGAAGACGTCGGTCGCTTCGCCCTCGACGTATCCAACGTCTCGGCCGGCGGCGGCGGCGACGTGCCGGAGGCGGTCGAAGAGGGCATGAGCTACGCGGTGAACAACCTCAACTGGTCGAGCGACGCGGTCTCGCACCTGGCCTTCCTCATCGGCGACGCGCCGCCCCACGCCGAGCGCCTGGCCGCCTTCCCCGGCGTGCTCCGGGAGGCGCAGCGCAAGGGCATCACCTTCCACACCATCGCCGCCTCGGGCATGGACCAGATGGGCCAGGCCTTCTGGCGACGCGCCGCGCAGTACACCGGCGGTACCAACATGTTCGTGCTCCGCGGTGGCGCGGGCCCGCAGTCGACGGGCGCCGGCGACCCCATCTCGAGCTGCGGCGGCACCCAGCGCAACTACGCGAGCGGCAACCTCGACCAGCTCATCCTGGGCAAGGTGCAGCGCGAGGCCGCGTTCCTCCGCGCCGATCCCATGCGCATTCCCGGCCTGCTCACCGACGAGAACGCGCGGCCGTGCGACAAGCGCACGACCCTCAGCCCGCTGGTGGCCGCCAAGTAACTGCGCTCTTCGCAGCGCACCTGCGCGGAGTACCGCCGCAAGAATGGTGTGCTACGCCGAGCCCATGCGCATCCGGTCGCTCTTCGTGCTCCCCGCCGCGGTCCTCGTGGCGATCGCTTGCGGCTCGTCCAACGGAGGCGGCTTCGAGGCGAGCGATGCCGGCGACGGCGGCGGTGACGGCTTCGTGCCGCCGCCCATCGACGTGTGCTCGAACGGCAAGATGTGCGTGGGCAACGAGATTCACACCTGCGACGAGAGCGGCAAGGCCGGCGCCAAGGTCGGTGAGTGCACCGGCCAGGGCGAGGTGTGCCTGGCGGGCTCCTGCCGCAAGGGCTGCGACGCGGCGGCGGTGCTCACCAGCAACGTGGGCTGCGAGTTCTGGGCGGTGGACCTCGACAACGAGTACAACGCGGTGAACGACGCCGCGGGCGCGCCGTGGGGCCTCGCCATCTCCAACGCCGGCGACGTGCCCGCCGAAGTGGTGGTGGAGCAGAACGACGCGACCCCGGGCTCGCCCGCCAAGGTCACGCTCTTCAAGCGCATCGTGGTGGCGCCGCGCGCTCTGCAGGTGCTGGAGATGCCCACCCGCGAGGTCGACGGTAGCTTGCTCGGCAAGAACGAAGGCCCCGGCACCATGCTCTCGGCCCAGGCCTTCCGCATCAAGTCCAGCGAGCCGGTGGTCATCTACCAGTTCAACGCGCTGCGCGCGCAGTACTCCAACGACGCGTCGCTGCTCATTCCCACGTCGGCCCTGGGGCGCACCTACCGCGCGCTCTCCTGGCCCTCCGGCAAGCCCATCTCGGTCTTCGGCTCGCCCATCGATCGCGGGTACCTGACGGTGGTGGGCACCAGCGAGAGCACCAAGGTCAGCGTGCGCGTCTCGCAGGCCATCGTCGCGGGCGGCGGCATTCCCGCCACGCCCAAGGGTGGCCTGGTGGAGGTGACGCTCGGGCCGTTCGAGGTGCTCAACCTGGAGACCGACGGCCTGCCCGGCGATCTCACGGCGTCGGTGGTGGTGGCCTCGAACCCGGTGGCGGTGTTCGTGGGCACCGAGCTCTCCGGCGGCATCACCTCGCCATCGCCCACGCTTCCCGAAGGTGCCAGCTCCTGCTGCCTCGATCACCTGGAAGAGCAGCTGCTCCCGGTGGAGTCCTACGGCAAGAAGTTCACGGTGCCGCGCAGCCCGCCGCGCGGCGGCACCGAGCCCGACTACATCCGTTTCATGGGCGTGGCCTCGGCGGCGCTGGTGCGCACCAACCTCCCGGCGCCCGACGACTCGTTCACGCTCGAGCCCGGGCAGGTGCGCGACACCCTCGTGAAGCAAGACTTCGTGGTCGACGCCAGCGAGCCGGTGGCGGTGGGGCAAATTCTCGTGAGCGCCGGCTACACCAACGATGGCATCGGCGATCCTTCGCTCAGCGTGCTTCCGGCGGTGGACCAGTTCCGCAGCGACTACCTGTTCCTGGTCCCGGGCTCCTGGCGCAAGAACTACGTGGTCATCTCCATGCCCCAGTCGGGCACCGTGAAGATCGACGGCAATCCACTCGGTGCAGATTGCACCAATTCGCCCATGGGCACCATCGACGCGACCGCGTACGTGGCCCGCCGCTGCCCGCTCCCCGAGGGCGCCCACACCATGACCGGCGATCAGCCCTTCGGCATCGTGGCCTACGGCTACGGATCCGCCGGCTCCTACGCCTTCGTGGGCGGCTCCAACGTGAAGAAGATCTACAACCCGCCGCCGCTCAAGTAGCGAGCAAGAAGCCCTCGCCGCTCTCGGCAAGGGCAAGCGCCAGGGCCCGCTCCGCCTCCGGCCACGGCTCCTCGATGCACTCGAAGGTGCCGTGATCGAAGGGCTCGCCCGGAGCGCGTGTAGCCTGCACGATTCGCTCGCGCTTTCCTTCGGCCAGGAGTTCCAGCGCGCGGTGGTGGCAGTAGGGATTGTTGCCGATACGACCGAAGAGCACGTGGGCGGTCCAGGAGCAGCCGCCCATGCAGGCCTCGGCGTAGTAGCAGGTGGCGCAGTAGCCCCACAGCGAGCTGGCGGTGCGATCGCGGTTGAAGCGCAGCGGCGTCGCGCGTTCCCAGATCTCCCGAAGCGGAGCGTCGCGAATGCTGCCGCCCACGTAGTCGCGCGAGGGCAGCGAAGGGCAACCCTTGACGGCGCCGTCGGCCTCCACGCCCATGGTGCTTCGACCGGCGCTGCAAGTGCCGCGATAGCCGCCGGCGTTCTCCGCCCGGAGCTGCGCCTCGTAGGGCCCGAAGTAGCCGATGTCGTTGCCGGGGAAGAGCCGTACGCCGCGCGCCTTCCCGCGCGTCTGGATGCGCGCGAGCATCGGCATCACCTCGAGCACCTGGTAGGGCTGGAGCAAGAGGTCGGGCTCGTCGGCGGCGCGCCCCATGGGCACCGTCATGGAGACCTGCCACGCCTCGATGCCTGCTTCGCAC
>JABFRG010000549.1 GCA_013141295.1 Polyangiaceae bacterium | reverse complement strand
CCTCGGAGCTGGCCATGGTGACGAAGCCGAAGCCACGCTTGCGGCCATCGGGATCCGTGGGCAGGTGCACGCGTACGACCTGGCCCTCGGCCACGCCGTTGATGAGGCCTTCGATTTCCTGCGGCGTGCAATCGTACGGGAGGTTGCCGACGTAGAGCTGGCGATCCGGAGCCGGGGGGGCGCCCAGGCCGGGACGCGGGGCGAATCCGGCGCCACCTTCGCGGGGACCGCTGGAGCGCGGGCCACCGGGGCCGCCTTCGCCGCGGGCTGGAGGATTCGCCTGGTACGGGCGAACGAGGATGGACTTGCCCATCTGCAGAGAGCCGTCGAGCGCTCCGCGGGCCGCTTCCGCTTCTGCGGGGGAGCCCATGGTCACGAAGCCGATTCCCCGCGGGCGTCCGGTGTCACGGTGCCGCGGTAGGCTCACTTGAACGACCGTGCCTCCGGTCGACTGAAACAGTTCTTTGACCGCTTCCTCTGAAATGCTGTCCGGCAATCCGGCTACGAACAGCTTCGCTTCGTCATTACCCATTTGAAAAACACTTCTCCGATTGTCCTGTGACCCAAAGTGGCGTCCCAGAGGCGTCCCAGAGGCGTCCCGCGCGAACGTTTTTTCCGCTCGGGCGAGGCGTAGCTGCCTCCTCTGCTCCAGAGTATCTCGGGACGTGGGTCCGTCAACTACCATCGGCGCGGGGCGAGCGCTGCAAAATCCCTACGAAAGGGCGAATCAGCTGGCCCCATCCCGGGCCCTGGCACGCCGTACCGGGATGGCGACCCCGAAGGCCGAGCCTATCTCGGCGCCGCTCACCGGGTCGACCCGTGGCTCCACCCAGGCGCGCCCGCCGTGGCTCTTGGCGATGTGCTTGACCAGTGCGAGACCGATGCCGCTGCCGCGAATCTGCCCCCGGAGCTTGGGATCGCCGCGGACGAAGCGCTCGAAGATCTTCGTGCGGTCGTCGGCCGCCACGCCGGGGCCGCGGTCTTTCACCTGGATGACCACCTCGCGCCCGCGCGCCTCCGCCGAGACGACGATCTCCTTGCCACCCGCGGCGTACTTGAGGGCGTTGTCGACCAGGTTCGAGAGGCCGAGGGCGAGGGCCCGCTCGTCCATGTCGAGCTTGGGAAGGTCGGGGCCCAGCTCGATGCGAAGCGCCACGCCTTCGCGCTCGGCGCGGTAGCGGTGAATCTCCACCGCGCGCGCCACCGCGTCTCCCACGTCGCCCTCCTGGAACTCCAGGCTCCCCTTGCCGCGCTCTACTCGGGCGAAGTCCAGCACGTTCTCGATGAGCGCAGTGAGCCGCTCGCTCTCCTGCAGGATGATGCCCACGTACTCGTCGCGCTTCTGCTCGTTGGCGACGCGCCCGCTCTGGAGCATCTCGGCGAACATGCGCACCAGCGCCAACGGCGTCTTGAGCTCGTGGCTCACGTTGGCCACGAACTCGCTCTTCAGCGCGTTGGTGCGTCGCTCTTTCTCGGCGGCGACGAGGATGGTGACGACGCCCGCCACGATGACCACCGCCGAGAGGCCCACCATGGAGAGCTCGAGCGTGCGGCGGCTCTGCACGCTGCTGGCGATGGCTTCGCCGGAGGCCGGCGACACCTGCACGCGCCAGTTGTAGAGCGTCGTGGGAAAGCGCACGCCCACCGTGAACTCGCCGGTGCGGAGCGGCGGGCCGAAGATGAGGCGGCCTTCCTCGTCGACCACGTTGAGGCGATTCTGGCCGCCCGAGGCCTCGCCGTACAAGGTGGGGAGGCTCTCGCGCACGATGCGGCCGATGTCGTGCCAGGCCACGATGACGTAGCGGCGACCTTCCCACTCGCGTTGCCAGTAGCTGACCAGGTAGCTCTGCCCGCTGTAGGTGCGGTGCAGGTGCCGGAGCTCGTCGGGCGGCTGCTTCGCGAGCTCCATGTCCGCCACCATGCGCTGCACCAGGAGCCTTCGGAACGAATCCTCTTCGCGGAAGCTCGCCGACGCGCGCGACACCAGGGTGAGCACGCTGCCGGTCTCGTCGAGGACCACGATGGCGCGCACGGTGGGCGTCTCGCGCCGGGCCGTGGGAAGCCAGTGCTCGCCGATCTCCGGGAGCTTCTGGGGGTCGGCCACCGCCATGATGGCGTTGTCCTGGTCGACGATGTTGCGGTCGAGGCGGTTGGCTTTCTCGGTGGCGAGACCGAGCGTCGCCTCCACCACCGCCTGCTTGCGCAGCTGATCGAGGCGCAGGGTGGTGCGGAACGTGAAGTACGTGATGATGGCCACCGCGGCCAGCACCAGCGGCAGGAGCACGAAGCTCGTCACGCGTTCCCGACGTCGCCGATCCATCAGCGCACCCGCCGCTCACGACCGGAGGCCGCCGGCACGGTCAGCTCCGCGCTTTGGCAGCGCTCGCGGTGTCGGCCGGAGGCGGACGCGTGATGCGCCGGGCGTCGAGCACGACGCCGCGCGAGCCGATGAACTCCGCCAGCTGCTCCGCGATGTAGGTGAGCGCGTTGGCGTCGTCGGCGGTGAACGGCGCGCCGTCCTTGGGGTTGATGAACTCCACCGCCCCCATGAAGCGTCCGCGCGGCCACAGGGGCGCCACCACCAGGTTCTTCAGGCCACCGAACACCGCGAAGCGCGGCGGCGTCGCGCCGTCCGCCTGGAAGATGACGGCGCTCCGCGATCGCGGCGCCGAGCCCAGGAACGGATCGAGATCCGGATGCCGCGCGAGCAGGAGCGCGTGGGCGTTGGGACCGCGGGCGCAGGCCACCACGTACTCGCGCTTGTCGACGTCGTAGAAGTGCACGAGACCGCCGTCGGCGGGGATCTTCGAGAGCGCGAGGTCGAGGCAGAAGTAGCCGGCGGCCACCGCGTCCTCGTGGAAGTTCATGGCGTGCATCTCTTCGAAGAGATCCGCGATGAGCTCGTCGCCACTGAGGCGCTTGGCGCCGCTCACCGCCGGGAGCTCGGAGATGCTCAGCGGCTGGGTCTTCACCTTGGCCGAGGCGTCGGCCGCCGAGTGAGCTTCCGGCGCCGCGACAGGAGGAGGCGCGGCCGCGACCACGGGTCCGAAGCTCGGCACCGGCTGCGGGGCGAGGGCAGGGTTCGAGGCCGCGGGCATGAGCGGCGCGGCCGCGGCCGCCGCGATGGACGTCGCAGGCCCTGCGGCGCTCTTGCCGGGCGCCGTGGCGGGCCCGAGGAACATGTCGCCGAGGGCCGCGGCCGGAGCACGGGAGACCTGGCTCGGCTCCTTCAGCGCTGCAGCCAGGCCGGGACCCGGACCCGGCACCACCGATCGCATGGAGCCCGGCAGGGCGCTGGGGTACTTCCGCGGATAGCGCGCCACCGGCGGGCCTTTCCAGTCCTTCCACTCGACCACGACGAGCGGCGAGATGGTGGGCTTGCCGGTGAAGATCTCGTCGAACACCGCGATGTTGATGAAGCGCGCCGCCCGGTCCTCGGGAATCTCGCGCTTCAGCTCCTCGAGCATCTGCAGCGCGAACGCCTCGGCTTCGGGCTCTTCGGTGCCGATGGCCAGCGCGTAAGAGACCTCGCGGTAGGTGAGCGGCGACGACTCGGAGGGCTCCTGATCGCGACGCGACAGCATCGTCGCCGCGTACTGCTGCTGGGGCGGCGCGGGGGGCGGCGG
>JABFRG010000826.1 GCA_013141295.1 Polyangiaceae bacterium | reverse complement strand
GCAGATCGTGATCGTGATCGTGATCGTGATCGTGATCGTGATCGTGATCGTGATCGTGATCGTGATCGTGATCGTGATCGTGATCGTGATCGTGATCGTGACGCGTGCTCGTCAGCGCGCTCGTGCGCGTGCGCGGGGACGATACTGGCAGACATCGCAGATAGGACGCCACGGCGCAGGATTCAGGGCTCGAGGCCGTCTAAATCTTCTTTGGCCCAGTCTTCAAGGACTGGGACGTGGCGGGTTCGAGGTGCCAAGCTGCGGGCGCGACGAGCCTTCGGGAGGCGCGGGCCAGTGGGAGCGTGTGATGAGCCCAACGGCGAGCGCAAGCGGGAGGAGAGGCGTAGCTAGCCGCCCTGGGCTAGCGGCGGCGCGCGGCGACGAGCGAGTCGCAGGCCTCTTTCGCTTCCTTGAGCGACGTCTTGTAGGTCTCGCGGTAGATCTTGATGGCGCCGATGAGATTGCCTCCGTCGAGCTCGGCGATGAGCGCGGGCGGCCAGCCTGCTGCGACTGCAGCCGCAGAGGGGTCGACCGGTGCTGGGTCCACCGCGGGCGTGCTCGCGAAGAGCGTCCGGCAGAAAGGGCACGCAGCTTCGGTGGTTGTGCGCGGCGCTCCGCACACGGCGCAGAGTTGGCTCATGCCGAGCAGTCTACCGCAACCGGCGCCGCCGAAGTGGCTACTGCTGGCCCTGGGTCAGGGTGCGGGTGCCGTCGCGGAACAGGATTTCCATGCGCAGCGAGTCGGCAACCTTGGTGACCACGCCGTGGCCGAACTTGGGGTGATCGAGGAGCTCGCCCACCGACCAGTTCTGGTTGCTCGGGTAGGCGGTGAAGGCTTCGGGCTTCTTGCCCACGACGGCTGCGTCCCAGGCGGCGCGCGACTGCTTCTCGAGGGCGAGGTGCGCGCGGGCCCACTTGAGCGCCAGCACGGTGGTGGTGAAGGGCTTGCCGGCAGCGCGCGACAGGGCGGCGCACACGTTGTCGAGGAGCGGACCGGTCTTGATGAAGCGGACCCCGGCCAGGGTCATGAGCGCACGGACCGCGCGAAGGAAGCCGAGGCCTTCGATGGCGTGGATCTTCGCCTTCGTCTCCTGCGGATCGGTGCGCGGAGCCTTGGCGGCCAGGTGCTCGAGCTCGCCGATGACCTCGGTGACGAGGGCGCGGGGAATGTTGTTGGTCTCGGCCTGGCGGGAGATGAGGGCCGCGCCGCACTCCCAAGCTTCGACGCTGGAGAGCTCGAGCATCTTCCGGGCGCGCGGGAGGATCTCCGCGTTCTCTTCCCCGAGAAGGCGCTTTTTCGCCTGCAGATACGCGTCGTTGTCCACCTCCTCCGGGGGGGCTTCGTCGCCCTCCGACGGCTCTGCAAGGTGCTTCTCGCAGAGATCGAGGAGCTGGACGACGGACATGTTGGCGACGGAGGTGCTGCTCACGGGGGGCACCTTACTCGAGAAGGGGCGTTTTGGGCGACAGTATGTGGGTTTATCGGCGCTTCTTGCCGCCAAGCGCGTGTTCGCGCTTCTCGCGATAGGCATCGCTATCGAGCTCGGTGCCTTCGTCGCCAGCGCACCAGGTCTTCAGCATCGGCTCCACGAAGGCTTCCCACGCCGGGCCCAGGCGCAGCGCGAGAAAGTCGCGATAGAGCGCTTCGAGGAGCTCCTCCAGCTCGCGTGTACGTTGCATGCGATCGTAGAACGCCTCGTGGGCGGCGTCGCTCTCGCCCCGAGCCGGCCCCTTCTTCTTGCGCTGCGGAGGCCCCAGGAGCTCCGCCGGCGGGAGCCCGGCGCCCTCTTCTTCCGCGCCACCGTCGAGCACCGCGGCCAGCGAGAGACCCGAGAGCGCCAGCGTGTCGGCCTTGAGCACGAAGTTCATCTCGTGCTCTCGCAGCGACACGTGGATGCCGGCCAGCTCCGGGAGCTTGCCTCGCTGCAGCGACTCCTTGGCCTCGCGGCTACCGGCCGGGTACGCGCCCTTGATCTGCGTCACTTCCTTGCCGGCCGAGAGCACGATGCGGCGCTCGATCCAGAACCCGAAGGAGCCGTGGGCGACGGTCGAGAGCGTGCCTTCGAACAGCTCCGACTCGAACCAGAGAAAGAGGAGGAACTCGCGCCCCACGAACCGTCGGGCTTCGATGCGATCGAGGAGCTGCATCAGGCGAGGTCTCCGATGCCGAGCAAGGTGGGGGTGAGCTCTTCCCAGGTGCGTTCTTCGGCCTTGGAGAGGCCGAGCCGCGCCGCCAGGGTGTACGGCGCCTCCGGCACCAGCTTCACCGGAAAGCACTTCTGGAACAGCTCCATCATGAGCGCGGCCTTTCGCGGCGAGAGACTGAAGAAACGCACGATGCCGTCGTTCAGCGACCAGGAGAGGTCGACCACGCTCATGGACGGCGAGAGCTGCTTGCGGAGCTTCTTCGCCACCAGCTCCTTGAGCTCGGTCTTCTCGCGCTTGGAGAGCTTCTCGCGCCCCTTCTTCTGCAGGTAGGCGGCCTCGGCCTCCTTCATCTTGGCGCGCATCATGGGCCCGGGAATGACCCAGCGATCGGTGCGGAACCCCAGGTTCACGAACTCGTTGTAGAATACATTCTCATGCCCGAGCTCCAGCTCGAAGGGCTCGCCGATGGCGCACCAGCCGGATCGCTCCAGCGCCTCTTCGTCGGGCTCCAGGGGCTTCATGGCCCGCAAGCGAATGGCCCGCATGGAGCGGTCCTGGAAGTCTTCGGGGAGCTCGCCCTCCACGAAGAAACGAGCGTAGGTCAGTGAACCGCGGAGCGCAGGCATCTGCGCGCGGTGTTACCAAAGTCGAGCCTCGCTCCGCCACGGAAACCGCCGCGCGATTCTCCCTATCGCGGCAGGATGGGCGTGCAGTTCACGAACTTCAGGGTGGTCTCCAGGCGAAAGTTCGACTCCACCGTGTGGCGCTCGGCGAAGAAGAAGTCGAAATCGTAGGCCTGGCCCTTGGTGATGCCGATGCGCGCGGCCTCGGCATCGAGATTCACGGTGGCGCTCTCGGCGATGTGCACGCCGCCGAGGTCCACCACCCGGAAGCCGTTGATGAAGACCCAGACGTCGTCGTCGCCGCGGAAGTTGAACACCTCGCCGCCCTGGTAGAGGAACTGCGTGTGGAGCTCGTAGGTGAAGTGGTAGTCGTGCGTTCGCGTGGGGGTGTTGCCGAAGCCCTCGGGGTCGCCGTCGAGCGGGAAGAACGCCGCGCTATCGAAGGTGGTGCGTCCGCTCGCCTCCACCACGAAGGGCAAGGTGATGATCTTGGTCTTGTTGACCGGCGGCGCGTCGCGAAACCACTGGTCGAAGTTGGCCTGGGTGGTGGTCGACTTGGTCTTGCCGGCGAAGACCGGCTTCTTGTCGGCGCCGAGGCGCTCCTGGACGATGCCCGGATCGAGACCGGCGTTTGCCCCCTCGATGCTCTCGAAGTCCGGGTGGCCACCGGGCTCGCCGACTCCCTTGAAGTCGCGAAGGAGACCCGCCAGGTTCGGACCGCAACCGCCATCGCCCCGGCCGGTGTCGACGAAGCTCTGCGAATCGAGGTCGAAGATGTTCGGTCCGTCGGCGCCGCTCCCGGCGTCGACGGCGCTCCCGCCGTCGAACACCGACGTGTTGTCGGTAGGTCCGCAGG
>JABFRG010000580.1 GCA_013141295.1 Polyangiaceae bacterium | reverse complement strand
AACTGCAGGCGCTCGAAGGGAATGTTCTCGGTGCACGAGCCCGTGAGTCGCGTGGTCTTGCCGCCGAGGGTGATCTCCAAGAACGCGCCCTCGCAGGGATCGGCTCCGGCGTCGGGATCGCCACCGTCGACCGCCACGGTGGCGTCGGCGCTGGCCCCCGCGTCGGTGCCGGGCGCCGGGTTTGGGTTGGTCGTGGCGGAAGTGCCGCAGCCCAGGAGGCCCGCGAGCAAGACGAAGTGGGAAGTGCGCATGGGCTTCATACGCACGGCCTAGGCGCTTCTTACGTCGGGCGCGTTGATGCACGCCGCCAAAAACATTGCGCCGCGCGCCGCGACCTCAGAACGGCAAGCGCCCGGCGTCGAGCGCGCTCTCGAGGCGCGACCAGGTTTCCATCACCTGGGATCGCGGGACCTTGGCGCCGGGCCCGCGCGCTTCCACCGCGTCGAGCGCGGCCTCGGCGAGCAGCACCGGCAGCGCGCAGAAGGCGACGCTTCCGCGGCTCGCGCCGGCGCCGTGCAGGGCCTCGACGTATCGCCGGGCGCCCGCGAGATCGCCGCGGGCCAGGCGAAACAGCTCGCTGCGGGGGGCGTCTTGCGGAAGGAAGTAGCGGCCGGCGTTGGCGTCGGCGCCTTCGTCTTTCAGGATGTTCACCAGCTGAAGTCCCTCGCCGAAGGTGCGCGAGAGGCCGCGAAGCTCGGCCTCCGCCGGCCGCAGCAGCGGCTCGTGATGCAAGAACAGCTCGGTGAGCATCTCGCCCACGATGCCCGCCACCAGGTAGCAGTAGTGGCGCAGCGCCGGCACGTCGACCAGGCGCACCACGCCGCCAGCGTCACTCTGGGCCACGCTCTCGGCCATGCCCACGGTGGTCCGTCGAACATGGTGCAGGATGCATGCAGCCGCGACGGCGTCGCCCCCCGCGAGCGCCTCCAGGACGGCCTCCGTCTCCACCACCAGCTCCCGGCACGAGGCCTCGGCGAGCGGCGCCCGTGCGCGGACGCGGGCCAGGAAGTCCGCGACGCCTGCAGGCAGGGGTGGTGACGTAGCGATGGCCCGGGCGAAGGCCTCGAGGGCGTCGATGCGGGCCTCCTTCGGCCAGGCCGCTTCGTCCTCCAAGGAATCGGCGATGCGGAAGCACAGGTAGGCCGCGGCCACCTCGCCCCGCAGCGGCTCTTCCAGGAGCGGGATGGTGAGCGCGAACGTGCGGCTGGTGCGCTGCAGGAGCTCGTAGAGCGCGGGCGTCATGGGCCGAGCGATGGTAGGCTCCAGCATGCGGTCCGTCATCCTATCTCTCACGGTGGTCGTCGCGTTGTCGCTGGGCCCTTCACGCGCCGCACTGGCCGAAGGCGACAGCCCGCAGGGCGCCGTGGCGGCCGTCCCCTCCACCGCGCTCCTCGGACGCCTGGCCACCCAGGCCGAGCAGTTCGAGGAGATGAAGAAGCGCGGCTCCTACACCGCCAGCGGCATCCTCGAGCAGGTGAACGGAAAGGGCGAGGTCGCAGGGCGCAAAGAAGTGGTTATCAAGGTCGTCGCCACCGGCGCCGCACCCAAGACCGACATTGTCTCGTACAAGGAAGACGGCCAGGACAAGACCGCCGAGGCGCGCACCAAGGCAGAAGCACGCAAGGCCGAGAAGGCCGCCGAGAAGAAGCCGGCCAAGGACCTCTTCCACCTGCCGTTTCTCTCCACCGAGCAGCCCAAGTACTCCTTCGCCCTGGGCGCCCGCGATCCCCGTGACGCGAGCCGCGTGCTGGTGCAGTTCGAGCCCCGGGAGCCCACCGAAGGCGCCATCAAGGGGTCCGCCTGGGTCGACGAGAAGACCGGTGAGATTCTCACCATGGGCTTCTCGCTCTCCAAGAACCCCACGTTCATCGACCACGTGGACGTCACCGTGCGCTTCGACACCAAGACGCCGCTCGGCCGCGCTCCCTCCAGCATCGAGTTTCAGGCGCGCGGTGGCATGCTGTTCATCCACAAGCGCTATCGCGGCAGCATCGCCATCGCCGACGCACGCTTGACGCCGTAGCGAATGGACAAAAGCCGAGCGCCGCGACCTGGGTCACGGCGCTCGGGCGATTCGACGGCCGGTTTCAGAAGCCGTTGCCGAGGAAGATGCGAACCGTCTTGCCGTTCGCCATGTGAAAGTCGAGGTACGAGGTACCCACCATGGTGCTGCGCGCATCGGTCGCCTGATACGTGTGGGCCAACTTGGCAGGGTCCAGGCCAGTCATGTTGAGCGTCGCGCCGGAGATGCCTGCGGCGATCTGCGGGTCCGTGAATCGCTTCGACTCTCCGCCCGCGTAGCCGAGCACGACCGATTCGACGCTGGCGATGTCGCCCATGTCGCGAACCTCGATGTGGTCGCTCGCCTGCACGTAGGTGACGGGTGTGCCATCCAGGGTGGTCGTCGCGTTGGACTTCTCCTTGGTGAAGAGCTTCTGGCCGCTGGGGGTCGAGCGCTCGTCGTAGAAGGAGATGTCGCCCAGGTCGACCGTGAACAGGTTGAACGACTTGTGGAAGAACGTGGTGTCGACGTGCAGGGTGGGAGAGAGGTGCGGGAAGAGGCCCAGCTCGAACTTGTTCGAGACGTCGTAGGTCATGCTCGCCGGGTACACGGTGAGGTCCGCCTCGTCTTTCACGCCGAACATCACGTCGCCCAGGTCGGCCCGTACGCTCGCCTTGAAGATCCAGGCCTTCACCTGAGCTTCGAGGCCGAGCGCCGCGGCGATGCCGGCCTCGATCTCGACGTGGGCGTTGCCCTGCGCCGAGCCCTCGACCGCGCCCAGCGAGGTGTAGGCGGTGGTCATCGCGAGGTCGCGGTCGACGGTGAACTGGCCGCCCACCGCGTAGGAGAAGCCGATCTTGCCGCTGTGTGGTGTCTTTGGCGCTGCCGAGCTCGACGCGTGGGGTCATCACGGTGATCGAGCCGTCGGTCTTCACGGAGAATTCCACCTTCACCGGCGCGTTCACCGCCACATTGCCGAAGAGCGGGATGCCCCACTCGGCGACCGGCACCTCGAAGAGCGTCTTCTCGCACTTGCCTTCGAAGCTGCCGCCGAAGCCGATTTGCCCACCCACCCGCACGTGGGGCGTGAGGTCGAGGGCGATGCTCGGCTTGCCGCCGTTCCACTTCGCGTCGGCCACGAGCTTGGTCTCGGCCGTCGAGTAGAGCGCGCTCCAGTCCACGCTGCCGGCCGACGTCGAGGTCTCGCAGGTGAGCGCGTCGCCGAGGGGCTCGCCCGGCTGCGGGTAGGCGACGAGGTGGCGCACCGCCTTCTTCTCGGCCTCGGCGAAGGTCGGGTCCGCGGCCATCACCTTGCGCCCGTCGGCGAGCACCACGCCCACCGTGACCGGGGCCGTCGCGCCGAGGCTCGCGCCTCCGGAGCGACGGGAGGTGCTCGCGCCCGCCGAGGTGAAGGAGAGCGCGTGGGCTTCGACCACGTTCGCGTCGCGCAGCGGGCTCGACGTGAGCGAGCCGCCGAAGTCGACGTAGTTGGCGAAATCGGCCTGGGAGACCGCTGCGCCGATGGAGACCTCGAAGGCGTTGCCCGGGGTGCCGGTGCCCGTGACGTCGCCACCCACCGTCGTGACCAGGAGGTCCTTCCCCGGGAAGTAGATGGCGCGCACGCCGCTCGGACCCATTCCGACTGCGTCGATGGCGGCCTGGGCGAAGCTGCGGTACGTCTCCTGGCTCGCGAAGCGCATGGCGCCCGCTCGGGATCGCGCACCTTGCGGGGCCGCGTAGAGCGCCGAGAGCGCCGCGTCGTTCGTGCGATCCGCAAAGTCGGTGGCGAGCTGCTCCGGTGCGCCGTAGTCCCCGATCTGGAGGCTCGAGGGCTCGAGAGCGGGGTCGTCGATGACGGCGGTGCCGGGCATCGGGAGCGCCGAGAGCACCATGACCTTGGCGGTGGCGTTGCCGGCCGCGTCGCGGGTGGTGAGGAACGCGTTTCCGAGCTTCCCGGTGAGCTGCACCGAGATCTCGGCGCCCGCGACGGTCGCCGTCGCGACGCTCGGATCCGACGATTCCACGCCGCCCGCTGCGACCAGTGCCGGCGCACCCGATACGTTGCGGGCGAGGGCGATGGTGAGGGCCCCGTCGGTGCGCGGGTTGGTGACCACCGTACCGCTGGAGCGAATGAATTTGCCGGGGCCCGCGGGCGCCTCGGAGCCGAGGGACTTCACACCGAACGACCTCTTCGGCCGGAGCGCCTCGCGGCGGGCCACGATCTCGTGGTCCTCACCGACCACGATGACGTGACGCTTGGGGGAGGAGGGCGCCGCGTCCGGCCCCGAGGGCACGTTGGCGGTGGCGTCGGTGGAGGCCGAGCAGCCGATGACGGTGGAGAGCGCCGTGAAGGAGAGAGCGAGGAGAGAGGCCTGGAGCTTGTTCATGGTGACCCCTACTGCGCGCCCCATGCCAAGCTCTCTACCGCGATATTCGCCGAGAAAATCCGCCATTCCCGACTCCTCGACCGTACCGATACACCTGTCCGATACGGCCGATACACCCGCCGTCGGCAGCGGCGCTCGGGGTTTCGCAGGTGCGTCCAAGCGGCACGTGCATTGCTCGGGGGCCTCCCATGCTCCCGCTACACTCCGCAAGCTCGGTCTTCTCTCTTCGTCACACGCCGAGCTGGCTCCTGCTGGCCAGCGCCGGTGGTGCGGTGAACGCCATCGCCTTCGTCTCCTGCTCGCGCTTCGTGAGCCACATCACCGGTGCCGTGAGCCGCCTGGGCATGGGCGCGAGCGGCGCCACCGAATCGCTCGCGGTGGAGTCGGGCATCGTCGTGGGCGCACTGGTGCTCGGGGCCATGAGCTCGTCGGCCCTCGCGCGATGGCCGGGCCGGACCGGAAAGCCCTCGTCGGCGCTGCCGCTCTTCGTGGTCGCGTCGCTGCTGGCGGCGCTCGGCGCGCTGGGAACCAGCGGCATCTGGGGCGCGGTGGACGGCGTGGTCGACGGCCCTCGCAGCGTGATCTTCCTCTCGCTCCTGGCCTTCGCCATGAGCTTGCAGAATGCAACCGTCGCCACCTGCACCGGCCTCCTGGTGCGAACGACGCACATGACCGGGACGGTTACCGATCTGGGGGTGCACCTGGCGAGGGCGATGCGCGAGACCGGGGCGTCGCGCGCGCTGGCCCTGCGCCACGCGGCCCTTCGGGCGGGGCTCATCGCCGGCTTCACGGCCGGGGCGTGCGCCGGAGCGTGGCTCGCCGAAGTCTTCGCGTTCCGCGCCCTGTACGTCCCCGCCGCAGCCATCGTGGTGGCCGCGGTCTCGAGCTTCGTCTTCGCGAGCGAGCCCGCTGTATCACCCGAGCCCCGATACGTATCGGTACAGCCGCCGAGCGCTCCCGCGTGCGCTCTCGAGCCGGAATTGCCCTGAAAACCTCGAGCCCAGGTGCTGGCACGCACCTCGCTAGAGGGACTGCGAGCCCGACGACCTCATCGCCAAAGGAACCCGACCATGAGCTCTCTCCTTCACCCTCCGGTCACCGCCGCGGACGCCCTCGCCATGCTTCGCGCCGGAAACCGACGCTTCGTCCGCAACGTCCGCAGCATCGACGCGTCGCACTCCCGTCGCGCGGCGCTCGCCCACGGCCAATCCCCGAACGCCATCGTGCTCTCTTGTGCCGACTCCCGGGTGCCTTCGGAGCTGGTGTTCGACTGCGGTCTCGGCGAGCTGTTCGTGGTCCGCGTCGCGGGCAACGTGTGCGCGCCCTCGCTCGTGGGCAGCATCGAGTACGCGGCCAGCTCCTTCGGCACCCAGCTCGTGGTGGTCATGGGCCACTCCGGCTGCGGCGCCGTCAAAGCCACGCTCGACGCGCTGACGCACGATCACCGGCACCCCTCCGACAACATCCACGACATCGTGGAGCGCATCTCGCCGGCGGTGTCACCGCTCCTCGGGAACGGCGCGAAGCCCGAGTGCCTCATGCACGCCGCAGTTCGCGCGAACGTGCGCCATTCCGCAGAGCAGCTTCGGCTCGGTAGCCCCATCCTTCGAAAGCGCATCGAAGCGGGGACGCTGCTGGTGGTCGCGGCGGAGTACTCGCTCGAGACCGGCGAAGTGAGCTTCTTCGACGTGCCCGCCGAGCTCACCGCGAGCGCCGCGTAGCGACTCGCTCACGCGGTCTCGCCGCAGAATCAAGGCATGGTTGAGCTCTTTCCCACCTCCCAGCTCGGAAGACGCGTGCCCGGCGGCCGAGAGTCGTGGTTCAATGATATCTGCATGGCCGAACTCACGGTACGCGAGACTCAAGCCGGGGAGGCCGCGAACGCGGAGCCACGCGCGGCACGACGAGGCGACGTCCTCTTCCTGCTCCTGGAAGGCCAGGACACCCGGTCCGGAGGCGCGCGAATCGACCTCGAGGGCATCTCGGAGATCACCATCGGACGCGGCGCCCCCAGGGCGATACGGCACGACGGCAGCACCCTCCGCATCACGCTGGAGGACCCGCAGATCTCCTCTCGCCACGTGTCGATCACCCGCGCCGGGCAGGCGTTCCAGCTCCGCGACGTCGGCTCCACCAACGGTACCTTCGTCGGCGACGAGCGTGTCTCGGAGCGCCTGCTCGACGAGACGGTCACGTTCGTCGTGGGCAGCGCCGCGTTTCGTCTCGCGAGCAACTTCGCCACCTTCGATCCGCCGCGGGCGATCACCTTCGGTCACGAGCTCGCGGGGCGACGTGAAGGCGTGGCCTCCCTGGTCCCCGCCATCGCCGACGGCATCGCCGCCCTTCTTCGCATCGCCGCGGCCGATCTCTCGATCCTCGTCCAGGGCGAGAGCGGCACCGGAAAAGACGTGCTCGCCCGGGCCATCCATCGGGTCTCACCGCGAGCTGCGAAGCCTTTCGTGGCGGTCAATTGCGCGTCACTCCCCGACACCCTCGTCGAGTCGCAGCTCTTCGGGCACGCGCGCGGCGCCTTCTCCGGCGCCGTACGCGACGAGCCGGGCTTCTTTCGCGCCGCCGACGGAGGCACGCTCTTCCTCGACGAGATTGGCGACATGCCTGCCCCCGCGCAAGCTGCGCTCCTTCGCGCCCTCGAAACCCGTGAAGTGATTCCCGTCGGGTCCACCAAACCGATCCCCGTCGACGTACGCGTCATCTCGGCGACGTTGCGCGACGAACGCGCGCTTCGCCCGGACTTGCTGGCGCGACTCGCCGGCTATCGCTTCGCCTTGCCGCCGCTGCGTTCCCGCATGCACGATCTCGGTCTCCTGGTGGCCGAGCTCCTCGAACGCCTCGACGCCACGGGCACCGTCTTGGCGCCGGAGGCGGTTCGCGCGCTGGTCCAGCACTCGTTCCCTTTGAACGTTCGCGAGCTGGGCGCGGCGCTCAAGAGCGCGAACATCCTCGCGGCCTCCGGCAAAGTCGGCGAGCGAACGGTCATCGCGCGCAAGCACCTCTCGCTCTTCAATCGCGACCCCGGCGCATCTGCCGAGCCGCTCACCGAAGCGGCGCCGTCTGCACCGCAAGCCGTTCGCCGCGCGCCGGTGGCCGACGAAACGCGCCGCGCGGATCTCCTTCGGCATCTCGGCGAAACGGGCGGCAACATCAGCGAGGTCGCGCGGCGCATGAACAGCACCCGCGCTCAAGT
This sequence comes from Polyangiaceae bacterium, assembly GCA_013141295.1. Classification (GTDB taxonomy): domain Bacteria; phylum Myxococcota_A; class Polyangia; order Polyangiales; family Polyangiaceae; genus JABFRG01. The sequence continues at coordinate 10,417 of JABFRG010000580.1, read as the reverse complement.
TCATCGCTGGTCGCAGAAGTTCCAGATCGACCTCGAGAGCTTCCGCAGAGACGAGCCGTGAGAACGCCGGAGGCGGGCGACCACGTCACCGAGAACGTGGTCCTCGTGGAGAAGCGAGGCGCGGGGGGCATGGGCCACGTCTGGATCGCCGAGCACCGAGCCCTCAAGACGGAGGTAGCGGTCAAGTTGCTCTGGCCGTGCCCCGAGCTCTCTTCGCGTGAGCTCGAACGATTCCTTCGAGAGGCTTCTGCTGCCGCGCGCGTGAAGAGCCCGCACGTCGTCACGGTGTTCGACTCCGGCGTCTCCGAGCTCGTCGGCCCCTATCTCGTCATGGAGCTCCTGGAAGGTGAGGACCTCGAAGAGCGCCTGCGACGCGACGAGAAGCTCTCGGTCGAGGAGGCATCGCGACTCTTCTCGCAGATAGGCCATGCGATCGACCAAGCGCACGAGAGCGGCCTCGTTCATCGGGATCTCAAGCCCGCGAACATCTTCCTCGTTCGTGGGCCCAACGGCGAGTCGTTCGCCAAGGTCCTGGACTTCGGGATTGCCCGCGATCTGGACGACCCGCTCACGGAGACCGCGAGCGCTCGACGTCGCTCCGGAGGCGCGGGCCTCGTCATCGGGACCCCCGGCTACATGAGCCCCGAGCAGGCGATCGGTGGCGAGATCACCCCGGCGAGCGATCTGTACGCACTGGGATTGGTCGCGTTCCGCGCCCTCACGGGAACCCATGCAATCTCCCGCGAATCGCGGGAGGCCTTGGGCGTGGGCGCCTACAAGCTCGAGCTCCCCCGACCTTCGTCCCGCCGCGAAGACCTCCCCCGCGCGGTCGACGCGTGGTTCGCGCGCGCCTGCGCGTTCGCAGTGGAGGATCGCTTCGGGGACGCGACGCTGCAATGCAGTGAGCTCGCCGCGGCGCTTGCGCACGAGCCCGCGCAGGCCTCCGCCCGGTCGGTCGAGGCGACCCAGCCCGAGGTGCCGGTCGACGACCGGCATGCGGTCGATCCGCTGGCGGAGACCGTCGACGGCGGGGCCCGACGAAGTCGGAGCACGACCTGGCTCGCTCTTGCCGCCCTCGCTTCGCTGGGAACGTTCGGCGCGTGGAAATCCGGTCTGTTGCATTCCGCAGCTCCCGGCGCCGCCGCTCCCTCCGCGAGCGAAGTGCCGGTTGCCGATGCGAGCAAGTTGGCAATCCGCTTTCCCATGCTCGTCGATATGCACGGAACGAATCAAAAGCGTGGAGCTGCCATGTTGGCAGCGGCGCGCGCCGGAGCGCTGGCTGTCAATCGTCAGGGGGGCGTCGGTGGTCGCGACGTCGAGATCGCTCCGCTCGACGACGAGGGCGATGGCGACGGTTTCCTCGCGCAGAAGGTGACGGAGGCGACGAAGGTCGCGAACGCAAAGGTCTCGTTCGGCCCCACGCTCTCGACCCAAACCTACGCGACCGCGGCGACGTTCGCCGACGCGGGGATACTCCAGATCTCCGCCTCCGCCTCCAGCGCTGCTCTCGCCAACCTCGCCCCCACGCTCCTCAGGCTCGCCCCCAGCGATGCAGGCCAAGCGAAAGCGCTCGCCACGCTGCTGAAGGAGCAACGTTGCGGAAAGGTCGTCATCCTGGCCGATACCGGCATTTACGGAAGGGCATTCGCCGGCCAGCTCGGTGCGCTGGTCCCCGACTCGAAATCCGTATTCGTTTCCCCCGATACCCAGCGCAGCTATGTCGAGACCGCCAGGCAGATTGCCGAGCTCGCGCCGCGTTGTGTGGCCCTGCTGGTCTCTCCGCCCATTGGCAGTCGATACCTGCGCGACGCGGCCGAATCCAAGAACAAGCCCATGTACTTTGCAGGTGACACGCTCGCCTCACAAGACTTCGTGGAGCTCGGTCGGGGCGATCGCGCGGACAAGGACGCTCGGACGGTGGCCGAGGGCGTGCGCGGCGTACGACCTCGAGCGGCCGACGCCACACGACCCGAATATCGATACTTCGAAAAGCTCTACCGCGAAGTCGCCGGCGTCGAGCCGAACGAGCCGTTCCTGGCGATGCAGTTCGACGCGGTCGTCCTGGCCAGCATCGCGCTCGACAACGTCGGAGTGGGCTCCTCGGCTGTCGCGCTCAAGGAGGCCATGCTCGCGGCAACCCGCGGCACGTCGCCATTTGGTCCGCAGCAGCTCGACGAGCTCCGCCGCGCGCAGAAGCGGGGCGTTGCCGTCGACTACGAGGCAGCTTCCGGAGACATGGTCTTCGAGGGCGACGAGCGCGTGGGAAAGTTCGCCACCTGGGCCATCGAGGGCGGCCACGTCGTCGACACGAGATAGCTGCGCCGTCGCTTGCTCCGACGTTCCGCCTCGACGTAGCCTAGCGTTCGTGGTTCGAAAGCTCGCCTCTGTGCTCTTCTTTGTCGTGGGTTGCGGTGGAACTTCGCACGAGATTTCTCGCCCCGCGAAGACACTCGAACCGCCGCCCCCCGCTTCGAGCGCGACCGCGGCTCCGGGGGCCTCGAGCGCGGTGAAGCCTGGGCAACCAGCCCCATCGCGCAAGCCCGACATCGACCTCGATGGGGAGAACGCCCCGCTCGCGGTGGCCTTTTCCCGAGCCGGCCACCTCCTCTTTGCGACGCGACGCGGCGTTTGGGATTGGAACCCCGGTGGCGCCGAGCGTGCGACCCTGTTCGAGCTTACGCCCGAGGCGTTGTTCGGCGCCGGCGCCAGCATCACCAAGGCAGAGGCCCCCGAGTACATCACGGTGGTGCCTTCGAAGGGCAAGGTCCACCAGAATTGGCGGCCACGTGCGACCTTTTCCGCAGATGGCACCACGGTGGCGTTCGTCGCCGAGAACGAGACATTCGCCGAAACCACCCACTACATGGTGCGGAAGTTCGTCGCGAGAATTCTTCGTACGGATACCGGCGCGCCCATCGGTACCTTCAGCAAGGTCCTCAAAGTCGAATCGACACCGCAGTACGCCTTCCTCCCCCACCTTTCGCCGACCGGTCGCTTTCTGGCGATCCAGAAGCCCTATCAGGTCGAGCTCTTCGAAGTTGCCTCGGGGCGAAGCACGTTGAGGCGGGTGGATGGCTTCGACGAGACGAGCTCCTTCCTGACCGACACGACCTTGCTCCGGTCTCGGGGCACGGCCATCGAGGTGGTCGATATGGAGACGGGCCGCGTCGTGCGAACGCTTTCCTCCGCGCCGAACCCGGTGGTGTCGCCCGATCGAACGAGTGTTGCCGTCCTCCGCAAGGGAACCGTTCACTTCTGGAACGTGACGACCGGTGCTTCCGCAGTCGGCTGCAAGCACGCCCAGCCGTGCGAGGCTTGCGCCGTAGAGTGGACCGATGCCACGCACGTCCGCGTGTTCGACTTCGACAAGAAGGAGACCCAGCTTGCGTGCGCCACGGACGCGAGCCAACCGGTCAGCGGGCCCTACGAGGATCGCCCTGTATTTCAGGGGGAGGGGTTCTCCGTGACGGCTCACGTGGGCGTCGGGTCCGAGCCTTCGCGTGTGATCATCTCCGCTCCCAAGGCCGACAAGGAAGCGCAGATCCCCGGGGCGCACATGAGCTACCTGGCCTCTCACGAGCGCCTTCTCGTTCAATCGGACGATGACGACAGCCTATTCCTCGTCGACAGCACCGGCCAAGTGACCAAGCTCTCTGGGCGCAGATGATGGTCGTGCTCACGAACGCGCGGGCCGCAGGTGGTCGACCATGCGGGCGATGGCGCTGAGCGGCACCATGACCATGTCGGGCCGGCGGGATAGCTCGTTGCGCAGCTCGGCGAAGGCCTTCTCGATGACCGCGGTCTCGACCAGCACCGAGAGCATGTAGGCGTCGCGCGGCAAGAACACCGAGCTCTGCGCGGCCTCCAGGTATCCGCGCAGGAAGGCCGCGGCGGCCCAGCGCTGCCAGGTCCAGCTCCAGGGCGCAGCGCGCTCGTGGTCCTCCGGCCGCAGCGCGCGGAGCGAGGTGGCGGCAGCGTAGTCGAAGGAGCGAATCATGCTGGCCACGTCGCGCAGGGCTCCGGCCTTGCGCCGCCGCGCCGAGAGACGTCGCTCGCGTCCGCCGCCGATGCTGGTGATGACGAAGTCCTTGCCGGTGAAGAGCACGCGCCCGAGGTGGAGATCGCCGTGAATGCGGATCTGCCGCGCATCGATGCGGTGGGTGAGGAGCGGCTCGAACTGGGCGAGGATGACGTCTTCCGCCGCGAGCACGTGGGCGCCCAGATCTTGCGCCTCCGGCGGCAGGTCGACCAGGCTCCGGCGCAGCGAGACCAGCACGCGCCCGATGAGGTTGCGTGCGCTCTGGTACTTGGAGCGCTGGTCCATGGTGGTATAGGCGTGCGGCTCGAAGGCCGGGTCGGTGGGTGAGGCCAGCGCTGCGTGCAGCTCGGCCACCCGTTGCCCCAGCAGGCGCGCGGTGTCGCGGTAGGTGCCGAGGAGCGCGGCGTGGTCGGCCTCTGGCTCCTGGGACGCCAGCTCCAGGAGCGTTCCGGTGGGCACGGTGGGGGGCGCTTGGCCGGTGGGCTGCGCGAGCACGTGCTCGAAGGCGCGACCGAGCTCGCTGCGCGCTTGGAGCCAGCCGGATCCCTCGTTGGCCACGTACTCTTCGAGCACCGCCAGCGTGAGCGGCTCGCTTCCGGCGCTTCGATACTCGGCGTAGCCGAGGACGCGGGGCGTCCGGGTGCTGCCCTCGAGCACCCGACCCACTTCGAGGGCCGGTGAGGTTCCTTCTTCCATGCGCGCATACACGCGGAGCACGTGGCTCGTCCCGAAGCCGATGGTGGTGCCCATGTGATCCGAGGAGAGGACGCGCGGCTCGAGATCGGGCAAGGCCCCGGCGACGACCCCGGGGAGGCAGCCGCAAACGACCTTTCCGCTGGTGGCCGCGAGGTTCGCGCCGGTACGAATGGCGTCTACGAGGGCGCGCCCCAGCGGCTCCGGCGCGGACTCCGCGAGGATGTACGTGCGCTCGCCCGCCGGCGCGTCCATCACCTGCAGCTGCGCCACCGGCGTGCCGGCCGCGCCTTCGATGGCAGTGCCGCGAGGGCGGGCCACCAGCGGCAGCAGGAAGCGATCGGGCTCGCCTTCAGTGTATTCTGCATTCACGAACGCGAGGTGAATGGTGGGGTCCGCACGGCGCGCGAGCTCGGCCATCTCCACGATCTGCGCGTTGGCGGCGGTCTCCGCCAGGCCGCGGGCCGCCAGGTAGGCGGGCAGCGTCTCCTCGAGCATCGGGCGCTCGGTGCCGAAGAGCAGCGCCGAGAGCGAGCTGCAGGTGAGGGGCACCGGGCCGAGATCGCTGATGCGGGCGTCGCGCGCGGCGCTCCGGGGCACCTCCACGCTGAACCAGTAGAAGTCGTGACCGCCCAGGGTGACCACGTAGGGGCCGTCGCCCACGGTGGGAAAGCGGGTGCGTCCCATCATCTCCACCGGGATCATGCCGCGCATCGATGGCAGCTCGAGCTCCACGTACTGCACGTGCCGGGAGAGGTTCGCCACCACCAGCACGGTCTCGCCCTCGAAGCGCCGGATGAAGGCGAGCACCCGGGGGTTCGAGGGGTGCAGGAACTCGAAGGTGCCGCGGCCGAAGGCTTGGTAGCGCTTGCGGAGCGCGATGAGTCGCTTGGTCCACCAGAGCAGCGAGCTCGAGCTCGACTGCTGCGCCTCCACGTTCAGCGCCTCGTAGTGGTATTCGGGGTCGATGATGATGGGCAGGATGAGCTTCTGCGGGTTGGCCCGCGAGAAGCCGGCGTTGCGATCGGCGCTCCACTGCATGGGGGTGCGCACGCCGTTGCGGTCGCCGAGATAAACGTTGTCGCCCATGCCGATCTCGTCGCCGTAGTACAGCACCGGGGTGCCCGGCATGCTGAAGAGCAGCCCGTTGAGCAGCTCCATGCGCCGGCGATCGTTGCCGGTGAGTGGCGCCAGGCGCCGACGAATGCCCAGGTTGATGCGCATGCGCGCCTCGTGGGCATACACGCGATACATGTAGTCACGCTCCTCGTCGGTCACCATCTCGAGCGTGAGCTCGTCGTGGTTGCGCAGGAACATGGCCCACTGGCAACTATCCGGGAGGTCCGGTGTTTGCCGCAAGATGTCGATGATCGGAAATCGGTCTTCCATGTGAATCGACATGAAGAGCCGCGGCATGATCGGAAAGTGGAAGTTCATGTGGCACTCGTCGCCGGTGCCGAAGTATCGCGCCGCGTCGTCGGGCCACTGGTTGGCCTCGGCGAGGAGCATGCGCCCGGTGAACTTCTCGTCCACGTGGGCCCGCAGCTTCTTCAAGAAGGCGTGGGTGCGCGGCAGGTTCTCGCAGTTGGTGCCCTCTTCTTCGTACAGGTAGGGCACGGCGTCGAGGCGCAGGCCGTCGACGCCGCGGGCGAGCCAGAAGTCCACCACCTCGAAGAGCGCGTCGTGGACCGCCGGGTTCTCGAAGTTGAGATCCGGCTGGTGCGCGAAGAAGCGGTGCCAGAAGTAGGCTTTGGCCACGCCGTCCCAGGACCAGTTCGAGGGCTCGAAGTCCCGGAAGATGATGCGCGCATCGGCGTAGCGATCGGTGGTCTCGCTCCACACGTAGAAGTCGCGTTCGCTCGAGCCCTTGGGCGCCCGGCGCGCGCGCTGGAACCAGGGGTGCTGATCGGAGGTGTGGTTGAGCACCAGCTCGGTGATGACGCGAATGCCCCGGCGATGGGCCTCACGAATCAACTCGTCGAAATCCTCGAGGGTCCCCAGGTCCGGGTGCACGTCGGTGTAGTCGGCAATGTCGTAGCCGTCGTCCCGGCCGGGCGAGGGGTAGTGGGGCAAGACCCACAGCGCGGTGATGCCCAGGTCGGCCAGGTAGTCGAGCTTCTGCGCAAGCCCTTGCAGATCGCCCACGCCGTCGCCGTTGCTGTCGTAGAAGGAGCGGGCGCGCACCTCGTAGATGACCGCGTCCTTGTACCAGAGCGGATCGTCCGAGAGCCCGCCCGCCGGCGGTCGCACGCTGGCGCCCCGAGGTGCCGCCGAATCGACCTTCATTTGCATCTCCCGTACGTTCTGGTGGAAGCCAAGAGCCGGTCGCGAAGCGCCGGAGAAAAGAAGCCGGGCGCGACCCGGAAGCGCCAGTTGCCGCCCGGCCGGCCGGGGCTGTTCATGCGCGCTTGGCTCCCGAGGCCCAGGAGATCTTGCATGGGCACGATGGCGGTGCGGGCCACGCTCGCTTGGGCCAGGCGCACCATGTCCCAATGGATGTCCCAATGGATGTCCGTGGGAACGTCCGTGGGGAGCGCGCCGGTGGGCGTCTCGCTCCGGCCCAGGTAGGCCAGCGCTGCGGCCCGCTCCATGGCTGCGGCTTCGCGGCTGCGGGGGCTCCCGGGCGTGCCGCCCTCGTCCTCGAACCAGCCCACGATGGTGTCGTTGTCGTGGGTACCCGTGTAAACTACACTGGTGCGGGTGTGGGCGTGGGGCAAGAAGGCGGCGGCCTGGGGGTCGGTGCCGAAGGCGAACTGCAGGATGCGCATGCCGGGGAGTCGGAGCTCCCGACGCAAGCGGGTGACCGCCGGGGTGACGGCGCCCAGATCTTCGGCGATGAGCGGCAGATCGCCGCCGAGGCCGGCGCGGATGGCGTCGAAGAGCGGGCGTCCGGGACCCTTCATCCAGCGGCCGTTGCGGGCGGTGTCGTCCTCCGCCGGGATCTTCCAGTAGCGAACGAAGCCGATGAAGTGGTCGAGGCGCACTACGTCGAAGCGCCTGAGTGCTGCGCGCATGCGGCGCACCCACCAGCGGTATCCGGTCTTCGCCAGCACGCCCCAGCGATAGAGCGGGTTGCCCCATCGCTGTCCGTCGGCGCTGAAGTAGTCGGGGGGCACCCCGGCGACGCTGCGGGGGAGGCCCGCGTCGTCGAGATCGAAGAGCTCCCGGTGCTGCCACACGTCGGCGCTGTCGTGGGCCACGAAGATCGGGAGATCGCCGATGAGCCCCACGCCGCGGCTCGCCGCGTGCGCACGCAGGGCGCTCCACTGCCGGTCGAACTGCCACTGCGCGAACTTGGCGAAGGCGATGGCCTCCCGGTGCTCCACCCGGGCGCGCTCCAGCGCCGCTTCGTCGCGATGGGCGAGGCGAGCCGGCCAGCGGGTCCACTCCACGTCGTCGTGGGCGCGCTTCAGGGCGGCGAAGAGCGCGAAGTCGTCGAGCCACTCCGCCTCGCGCTTGCAGAATGCACGGAGCTCGCGGGCTTCGTCGGTGCGTTCGCCGCGCTCGGTGAACGCGTCGAAGGCGCGGCGCAGGTGGCGCGCGCGAAAGGGCTGGGTGGCGACGAAGTCCACCTCGTGGACCGGAAACGCGTGCGCGTCGATGGGCACGCCCAGGCTCTCGAGGTCCACTAGATCGGGATTGCCGGCGAAGGCCGATTGCGCGCTGTAGGGCGACTCGCCGTATCCTGGCGGCCCCACCGGGAGCATCTGCCACCAGCGTTGACCCGACGCCGCGAGATCGTCCACGAAGGCGCGCGCATGCGAGCCCATGTCGCCGCTCCCGTGCGGCCCCGGAAGGCTGGTGACGTGGAGCAAGACACCGCTCGAACGGTGGCGCAGAGATGGCGGCTTCACTGGAGCCTCGTACTATGCGCCTCGGTTCGCGTGCCTTCAAGCGCAGCGCGGCACGAAGATTCGTCGGTTTTGCCTATGTCTTGCGCTATTTGGGCGGCGCGAGCCAGCGCTTGGCTACGGCCTTGGCCACGCCCACCAGCAGCGGCCCGCCCACGCGATCGTAGTCGTATTGGTCGTCGTTGATGACCTGGTTGCTGTTGGCGTACACCACTGCGGTCAAGAACACCGCGCGGCGCGTGGTCTCGTCGACCACGTAGGCATTCTCCACCATGAAGCCATAGGCGCGGCCGGCCTTGCTGTAGATGCGCACGCGATCGCCGGGGAGGGCGGCGGCGAAGGCGGGGAGCAACGGTTTTTGCATCTCGTCGAAGGTGCGGGTGCGCTCGAACACCGGATTCTTGGACTCGCTGGGGAGGGTGACCAGGGCGTCCATGAGCACTTGCCGGCCTTCGTCGTCGATGTGCAGCGCCTCGCCGCTGGCCAGCTCCGGGCGCGCGACGCGTACCAGCCACTCCTGGAGATCTTGCAGCGAGACGCGGTTGCGATCGGCGAACGACATGGGCTCGGGAATGCGCCGGCCCTGATCGTCGATGCGCGCCTCGCCCACCAGGAGACCGGGCGCCTCCAGCGGCCACACCTCGCGCGTGCCCCGGCGCGCGGGAACGTTCAGCGGCGGCGCGCCGGCCGGAAGGAGCTCCATGCGCGGCGACTCTCGGGGATCGCCCGGCGGTACCGTCAGCCGGTGGCGAATGCGGGTGGCGCGAAAGCCCATGAGCGAGAGGCGATCGAAGGTCTCGTCGAAGCCCACGAAGTCGTAGAGCCGCGTGAAGGCCATGTTGTCGGAGACGATGAGGGCCTTGCGGATCTCCTGGCCGAGGGAGATCTTGAAGCGCTTCACGTCGGACAGATCACGCTCGTCGGCCCGCCGAGTGATGGGATCGTAGAGCCGCATCGGCGTCTGCGTGTCGAGCGCGAGGCCGGGATTGTCGCGGCGCAGATCGGCCAGCTTCTCGAGGGCCAGCACCGCCGCGCACAGCTTGATGGCGCTGGCCGGATAGAAGTACTCGGCGTCGACCCGGTAGCTCTTTCGCTCGAGCACGGGCTTGCCATCGCGCTCGCCGGGAATGCCCACCAGCACCTGGAACCGCAGCGCCTCCGCCTGCGGCAGCAGCGGGCCGACGCCCTCGGCCTCGGTCAGTACACTCTCGAGCGACACGTCGTCCACCCGCGCCGGCGTGGTCTCGCCCTTCGGACGCAGCTGCTCGCGCGCTTCGACCGCCGCCCGCGGAGCCGCAACCTCCGGCGCAGCACCGCCGCACGCGATCGATAGACAAGCCAACACGACCCAAGGGCGCACGCCGCGCAACCTAGCATGCGAAAGGTGAGGTTTCTTCGGTCTGATCCTATGGCTCGGCCAGATCCAGCTCCGGGGAGAGCGAGTAGCCGCGCTCTTCCCGGCGCAAGAACGGCCGCAGGCCGGCGCTTCGGAGGTGGCTGAGTGCAACATACACGCGGTTCTGCCAAGCCCCGTCGGCGGCGCGCTGCCCGGTCCATCCGGCCTCCCACAGCTCCTCCAGCGAGACTGGATGCGAACGGTGCGCGGCGCGCAAGGTCTGGAGGATGCGCCGGGCGGTAGGGTGCTTCTCGAGCGACTGGCTCTCGCCGCCCGGAGTGACGAACGACGATCCGTCGGCGGCGATGCGGAGGGTGGTGCCCGAGCCCTTGGCGCGCTCCGCCAGTCGCAGGAAGAAGCGCACGTCGTCGTTGCCGGCTGCGGCCGTGGGCGCGTGCTCTCGGGTGCGTGCCGCCGACGGGGCTTGGCAGAACCGCG
>JABFRG010000453.1 GCA_013141295.1 Polyangiaceae bacterium | reverse complement strand
CCAAGAAATGCCGCGCGTTCTCCGTCGTGGGCGCCGGGGCAGCGTGCGGCGCGCCCGGCGTGAAGTGCGAAGGCACGCTGGCCTGCGTGCGCACCGGCACCGGCACCGGCACCTGCACGCCGCGGGTGGCGGTGGGCAGTGCCTGCACCGAAGGGGGTGCACCCTGCACGCATCTTGCGCGTTGCGTCGAGGGTACCTGCCGCTACGACGACCCCAGCGCGTGCAAGTGACCAACGACCCTGACCGTGGTGTCGCGGCGTGTGGACCGCCGTGGGCACATTCGACGGGGGCGGGGACGGAATCTCGTAGGATGTACGGTGGCGTGCGTCTTGCTTGAGCGCGCAACAACCTGGAGGTTCGGATGCGTTCATTCTCTCTCGTGGCGGTGGGTACGGTGGCTCTGGCGGGGCTGGTAGGCGCAGCCGTCGCGGCTTGCTCCTCGGACCCGGCGACGAGCAACGGCGGTGACGCGTCGGCGGCGTGCGCGAAGTACTTCGACAGCCTCAGCAAGCGCGCGGCGGACTGCGCGACGCAGCGCGGGACCACCGTCAGCGGGGACTACACCGCCGAGAACCGTGACGGCTTCTTGAAGCAGTGTGCGCTCTCGCTGGGCGCGCCGGGCACCGGCATCTCCCCGAGCTTCCTCACCAGCTGCGTAACGGAGCTCGACAAGCAGCCCACCGGTTGCCTCTCCGGGAGCCTGGAGGACATCACGGCCTGCACGCCGCCCGGTGGGACCCTCGCCGACGGAGCCGCGTGCGCCGGCAGCGAGCAGTGCGCGAGCGGCGCCTGCAGCAACAAGGGCGGTCAGACCATCGGTGATGGCGGCACGGCCGACGCAGGGAGCTCCGGCGCGGCCAGCTTCTGCGGAACCTGCACGCCCACCTTGCCCGAAGGTGGCGACTGCACGGCCTCCGGCTCGCGCTGCGGGCGCAACCTCAGCTGCGTGAGCGGCAAGTGCGCGAAGCGCCCCGCGCCGCTGCCGGAAGGCGGCACCTGCGCGTTCAAGAGCGGTACCTCGACCACCATTCTCTCGTGCCAGACGGGCCTCACCTGCGACGTGAAGCTGGTCGGCAGCGATATCAGCGGCACCTGCAAGAAGGAGCCGGTGAAGGGCGAGACGTGCACCACCCGCTGCAAGACGCCGTTCGTTTGCGCCAGCGGCACGTGCGCGGATCCGGTGGCCGAGGGCGGCGACTGCCCGAAGGGGACCGAGTGCCAGGCGAGCCTGTACTGCGATAACACCCTCAAGAAGTGCAAGGCGTACACGGTGGCGGCAGTGGGCGCTGCGTGTGGCACCACCGGCGTGAAGTGCGCGGCCAACCTCGCCTGCGTGTCCGGCGCCGCAGGGAGCACGTGCATGGCGAAGATTCCGGCGGGCGGGACGTGCACGGTCGACACCGGCGCCCCGTGCGCCGCCTACACCAGCTGCGTCAGCGGCACGTGCCAGTACGAGGATCCCGCGGTCTGCAAGTAGCGATCACTTCGCCTTGTGAACGTGCTCCACGATGAGCGAAGCCACCTCGCTGGGCTTGGTGCCGGGCCCGAAGCCGGCATCGAAGCCCAGCTCGAGGGCCAGCTTGTGGTCGATGCGCGGCCCCCCCAGGAGCATCAGCATCTTGTGGCGAAAGCCCTGCGCTTTCGCCATCTCGATGAACGCAGCGGCGTTCTCCTTGTGGCAGTTGCGCTGGGTGATGATCTGGCTGATGAGCACCGCGTCGGCCGAGAGCGCCACCGCACGGGCCGCCAGCTGCTCGTTCTCGACCTGGGCGCCCAGGTTGAAGGCCTCGAAGGCCTTGTAGCTTTCGAGGCCCTTGTCGCCGGCGTAGCCCTTGTAGTTGAGGATGGCGTCGATGCCGACGGTGTGGGCGTCGGACCCGGTGCAGGCGCCCACCACCACGATCTTGCGACCGAGCTTCTTGCCCCGCTCTTCGATCTCGGACCGCTCGAGGATCGGCGACTCGAGCTCAACCACGTCGATGGCGTCGGCGTCCACCGAGTGCTTGGAGTGCCCGTACACCACGAAGAACGAGTACCCCTTGGCGCACTCTTCCATGGTCGTCACCAGAGGCTCCGAGAGGCCGTGGTGCTCGGCGAAGCGCTTGGCCGCCTCCTTGGCGCGCACCGAAGGCGCGAGCTCGAGCGTGAACGACATCTGCACCATGCCGTCGTTGTGACGGTCACCGTAGGCGCGCAGCGGGTTCATTCGGCCTCCAGGGCATCGAGAAGGGGGTTCAGGTAGTCGGCGTCGCGGGCCACCACGCCATTGTAGCCCTTGCCGCCCTCGCGGCTTCGCTTCACGTCGGCGAAGTCGCCGCGGGCGATGGCGGTCCAGATGGTCTCCGATTCCACCAACTGCAGGAGCTCGTGCGCCTCGGCCAGCACCTGGGTCGCGCGCTTGGCGATGCGGCCGTCGGCCTTGAACTCGATCTCCTCGCCCAGGTGTTTGCATGCGGTATACACGTACCGGGCTGCCTTCAGGGAGAGGTAGCGGTCCATGAGCATGGGGTTGTGCACCGCCTCGCTGAACATGCCGAGCAGCTCGATGGACTGGTTGGTGGTGATGCCCACCAGGTTGAACATGGCGTCGTGCACGTGCGCCTGGAAGATGTCGCCGGTCTTGTGCTTGGTGGGCGGCATCCACTTGATCGGATGGCGGTCGAAGATCTGCCGTACCAGCTGGGCCTGCGCGACCTCCATGAGGAAGCTGTCTTCGAGCCAGGGGTCGATCTCGTAGGCGTGCCCCAGGCCCATCTGTTCCTCTTTGACGCCGGCGCGCTTGGCGAAGGCCTCGTTGATGAACTGGCTGGCGAGGACGGTGTGGGCCTTGTCGACGGCGTCGGCGGTGGTGAGGTAGTTGTCCTCGCCGGTGTTGATGATGATGCCGCTGCGCGCGATGAACCGCCGGGAGACGTACTGGTCGACGAAGTTGCGGCAGGGGTTGATGTCGCGGAACAGGATGCCGTACATGGCGTCGTTGAGCAGCATGTCGAGCTGCTCCACCGCGGCCATCCAGGCGATCTCGCTCATGCACAGGCCCGACGAGTAGTTGGTCTGCATGACGTAGCGACCGTACTCGTCGCAGGCCTCGAAGGTAGCCTTGCGGATGATGCGGAAGTTCTCCTGGGTGGCGTAGGTGCCGCCGTAGCCCTCGGTGGTGGGACCGTAAGGCACGTAGTCGAGGAGCGACTGGGCTGTGGCGCGGATGACTGCCACGATGTCGGCCCCGGCATAGGCGGCGGCCTTGGCCTGCACGGCGTCGTCGTAGATGTTGCCGGTGGCCACGATGACGTACTTCCACGGGGTGGGCGCCGCAGGGAACGACGCGCGCTTGGCCTCGCGGGCGGTGCGTGCGTCGTCGATGCGCGCGAGGGCCGCACGGGTGGGCTCTTCGAGCGCGGCGCGCACGGCTTCCGCGTCGGGACCCCCTTGGCCGTCGTCGATCTCGGGACCGTAGGCCAGCTCCTCGGCGGCCTCCTGCACCGAGCCCTTGCCGCGGGCGAGGGCCCTGCCCAGGAAGAAGGCGATGCCCTTGCCCAGGTGGCCGGCCTGCTTGTAGCGATCGACGGCCACGTTGGCCAAGGGCGCGCCCCGGTCGTCGACGCCGTCGGCGCCGTAGGCACGTAGAAACG
>JABFRG010000681.1 GCA_013141295.1 Polyangiaceae bacterium | reverse complement strand
CGCGCCTCACGCCGCGCGAAGAAGAAGGGGACCGCCAAGGACGCCTGATCCCCATCGTGCCAGCGAGCAGCTCGACGCTCCCGATCCGGGCTGCTCGAATTTCTTCGGTTCGTAGTGCTCGCCAACAATTCCTCGGGTGAGCGCGCGATTTGCGCGCGAACGATCGGGATCGGATGCGCAAGAACGACGAGGACCGGCCTCACGCGGTCGACTCTGTACGAGCCGCCACGCGTGCGCGCCTGATGCGCGCGGTGCGAGAGGCATGCCGCGCGGGCGAGCGCTGCGAAACTGCACCGTGCGGCGCCGCGCACGCCACGTTGCGGGGCGCAATGCCCCACTGAACCGAGGCAGAACGCGCGCGTTCCTCGTGAAAACGAGGGAACCGCCTACGGCATGCGCCTTGCGAAGACGATTCGCCGGTGGCACTTCGTCACCCCACAACATCGAGAGAATATCATGAGCAACGGACAGAAGCGCAGTGAGGGTCTGGTCGAGGAAGTCGCGGGCAAGATCAAGGGCACCGTCGGCAAGGTCATCGGCAACGAGCAGATGGAAGCCGAGGGCAAGGCCAAGGAGCTCAAGGGCGAGGCCAAGCAAGAAGCTGCCAAGGCCGGCGAGCGCGTGAAGGGCAAGATCGAAGAGGTCGGCGGCGCCATCAAGAACCGCATCGGCGCCGCCATCGACAACGAGCAGATGCAAGCCGAGGGCAAGGCCAAGGAGCTCAAGGGCGAAGCGCGCCAGGCCGCGAACAAGTCGAGCAAGTGAGCGGCGAGACGCCGCTCTCGGCGTGATGGCGGCGAGAAGTCCAAGCTTCTCTGCCGCCTTCCGCGCACCGTGTCTGTAACCCGGAGAGGATAGCTCGCGTGGAACCGCAAAACGTAACGACCCGAGAAGCAGTCCTGATCAACACGCTCGACGAGGCGCAACGGCTGGTCCGATTGGAAGTCTTGCTGGTCAAGGAAGAGCTCCGTCAGGAGGCCAAGGCCATGAAGGCGGCGACCATGGGCTTCGCCGCGGCGATTGCCTTCGCCCTCACGGGGATCACGCTCCTCGCCCTGTCCGGCGCCCTCGGCACGGGGTCTCTCGGTCCGCCTTCGACTATGGGTCTGGGCATCGGCTCGTTCGTGGCCGCCATCGCGAGCGCCGTGTTCGCCTTCCGCAAAGCGCCGAAGGCACCACTGCTGGTCGAGGCTGCAGCCGCGGCGGATGGTCGCGCGGGACGTGACGCACTTCGTGGAGATGCCGCATGAGCACGCAGGAGAACCTCGAGATCGCCGTCGCGCAGTCGCGTCGACGGCTTGCCAACCTCGTCTCGCGCATTCGCGTGGCGGCGCACCGCGAGAGCGTGCCGCCGCCCCCGTCGCAGGAGGAGGCGCCCCTCACGGTCTCGGCCCCCGCAGTGGTTGGAGCAGCGATTCTCGGCGTCGTCGCCTTCGGCGCTTGGGCCGGCTACATGGTCTTCCGCAAGCGTCCCAGCCGCCTCGATCGGCTCATCGAAGGCTTCGCGCCCCCGCCCCAACCGGGGCTGGTGCGCACTGCGCTCCGGGCGGCCGCACTCAATCTGCTCGTGATGGGTGCCACCGAGATCGGACGCCGCGCCGTGACGCGCGCTCTGCTGGCCTCGGAAGAGAGCGACCCGCGCGCCCTCGGCGAGTAGTCAGTTACGGGGGGTGAAGTGCAGGGAGTAGCTCGCCATGGTGCGGCCTCCCTTGGGCTTCTGGAAGGCGATCTTGTCGAACACGCCCACCACGCAGCTGCGGAACGCTTCGCCGCCGATGATGGTGCGCGGATGGGTCACCTTGGCCACGCCGCCCGCGGCCTCGATGAGCAGGTCGACGCCGAAGTCGCCACCCTTCTTCGGATCGTCGGCGCTGGCGAAGCACGCACGAAACGCCTCGAAATGGGGCTCGACCGATTTGAGCACCGGCTCCTTGGTGACGGCGTCGTTGGGCCCGCCACCGATGTGAAGCCCGATGTTGCTCACCTGCACCGCAGGCAGCGGCGCAGAGGGCACGGCGCTCGGAGCAGCGGAGGCGACGACCGACGGTGCCGGAGGGGGAGCTGCTGTCGCCGATGCGACAGGGGTGGACGCGGGTACGGCGGCGGGTGATGCGACGGCGGAAGGCAAAGGCGAGACCGCCGAGGGCGCCGTGGTGGTCGGCTTCTCTCCACATCCCACGACCACGAGGGTGAGCATCCCGAGGTGCAAACGAGTCGTCCAGGTGGCGGCCATGGTGTCGGCCCACCTTACGCATGTCCGTGGGGGAGGCAAGATTGCGGCAGATGGCGCCCCGGGCGCATCGAGAAAGCTGACAGGACGCTGTCAGCTGAGCGAAAAAAATGCAGAAGGATCGCGCCCGAGGTAGAGGGTCCGGCATCGGAGACCCCCGCATGCGCTACGTCATCTCCATCGGCCTGGTCCTGGCCCTCGTCGTCGCCCTCGTGGGCATCAAGTTCAAGCAGATCTCTTCGCTCATCCACATGGGCGAGGAGATGCAGAAGTCCGGTCCGCCGCCGGAGGTGGTGGCGTCTGCCACATCGAAGGAGGACACCTGGGACGGAACGCTTACCTCGGTGGGAAGCGTCGCCGCCGCCAAGGGTGTGAACGTGAGCACCGAAGTGCCGGGCGTGGTGGCCGCCATTCGCTTCGAGTCCGGCGCCACCGTCAAGCAGGGCGATGTGCTGGTGGAGCTCGACAGCCGGGTGGAGCGGGCCCAGCTCGCCTCCATCATCGCGCGCCGCGACCTCGCCAACGTGACCGCCGACCGGAGCCGGTCGCTCGTGGCGAGCAAGGCCATCCCTGCCGCGCAGCTCGACAACGACGAGGCGCAGCTCAAATCGGCCAAGGCCGATCTCGGCGCCCTTCAGGCGCAGATCGATCGCAAGGTGGTGCGCGCCCCGTTCGCGGGTCGCCTGGGCATCCGCGCGGTCAACGTCGGCCAGTATCTTGGGCCGGGCACCGTCATCACCGTCCTCGAATCCATGGACTCGGTGTACGTGGACTTTTCCCTGCCGCAGCAACGATCCGGCGACGTGAAGGTGGGCACCAAGGTCACCATCAGCATCGCAGGCGCCAAGGAAGACAAGGGCCCGAAGGATGCCGGTCCGCCGCAGGATGCGACCTTCGAAGGCCTGGTGGCGGCCATCGAGCCCAACGTGGACCCGACGACCCGCACCATCAAGCTTCGCGCCAGCGTGCCGAATCGAGAAGACAAGCTGCGGGCGGGCATGTTCGCGAACGTGGTGGTGGCGATGCCGCAGCACAATGGCACCGTGGTCACGGTGCCAGCCACCGCGGTGGTGCACGCGTCGTTCGGCGACTCGGTGTTCGTCATCGAGCCGAAAAAGGACGCCGCGGCCGGGGCCGATGGACAGATCCCCAAGATCGCGCGACAGCAGTTCGTGCGGGTGGGCGAAGGGCGCGGCGACTTCTTCGCCATCACCGATGGCCTCAAGGCGGGCCAAGAAGTGGTGGTGGCGGGCGCCTTCAAGCTGAAGAACGGCTCCAGCGTCATCGTCAACAACAGCGTCAAGCTCGACCCCCAGATGGCTCCCCAGCTGGAAAATCACTGAGATGAAGTTCACCGACATCTTCATTCGAAGGCCGGTGCTGGCCATCGTGGTCAGCCTGGTCATCATCATCGCGGGGCTGCAGTCGATTCGTTCGCTCAACGTGCGGCAGTACCCCAAGCTGGAGAGCGCCAGCGTCACCGTGCGCACCGCGTACATCGGCGCCAACGCCGACCTGGTGCGAGGCTTCATCACCACGCCCATCGAGCACTCCATCGCCGCCGCCGACGGCATCGACTACATCGAGTCGCAGAGCGTTCAGGGCCTCTCCACCATCAACGTGCGCCTGAAGCTCAACTTCAGCGCCGCCAACGCCCTGGCCGACATCAGCGCCCGCGTGAACCAGGTGCGCGCCGACTTGCCGCCGGAGGCCGAGGTCCCGTCGATCTCCATCGAGCCCTCGGACGCGCAGCTCGCCTCCATGTATCTGAGCTTCGGCTCGCCGATTCTCGAAGAGAACCAGGTCACCGACTATCTCATCCGCGTGGTGCAGCCGCGCCTCTCGGCCATCGAGGGCGTGCAGCGGGCCGACATTCTCGGTGGCCGCACCTTCGCCATCCGCGCCTGGCTAAAGCCCGACCGCATGGCCGCCCAGGGCATCAGCCCGGCGCAGGTGCGCCAGGCGCTCGCCGCCAACAACTACCTCTCCGCTGTGGGTCAGACCAAGGGCTCGTACCTGCAGGTCAACCTCACCGCCAGCACCGACCTCAAGTCCGTCGAAGACTTCAAGAAGCTCGTCATTCGCCAGCAAGGCGGGGCGCTGGTGCGCCTGGAAGACGTGGCCGACGTGGTGCTCGGCGCCGACACCTACGAGCAAGACGTGCGGGTCTCCGGCAAGCGCGCGGTGTTCATGGGTATCTGGGTGCTCCCCAACGCCAACTCCCTGGACGTCATCGCCAAGGTCCGGACGGAGATGGACATCGTCAAGAAGGAGCTGCCCACCGGCCTCGAGGGGAACGTGGCCTTCGACGCCACCACCTACATCGAGAACGCCATCAGCGAGGTGCGGAAGACCCTGTTCGAGACGGTGCTCATCGTCATCCTGGTCATCTTCATGTTCCTCGGCTCCTTGCGCTCGGTGCTGGTGCCGCTGGTGGCCATTCCGGTGTCGCTCATCGGCGCGGTCTTCCTCATGCAGGTGTTCGGCTTCACGCTGAACCTGCTCACGCTGCTGGCCATCGTGCTGGCGGTCGGTCTGGTGGTCGACGACGCCATCGTGGTGGTCGAGAACGTGGAGCGCCATATCCGCGAGGGCAAGTCGCCCACCCAGGCGGCCTACCTGGGCGCCCGGGAGCTGGTGGGTCCCATCATCGCCATGACCATCACGCTGGCCGCGGTGTATGCGCCCATCGGGTTCCAGGGCGGTCTCACCGGCTCGCTCTTCCGGGAGTTCGCCTTCACCCTGGCGGGCGCGGTGTTCATCTCCGGCGTCGTGGCGCTCACCCTCTCGCCCATGATGTCGGCCAAGCTGCTCAAGGCCAACCACAAGCCGAATTTCTTCGCGCGCCTGATCGACCGCGGCTTCGAGGCCATCAAGCGCGGCTACGCGCGGCTCCTCGACGCGACCCTGGGCGCCCGGCGCGCCGTGTACATCGTGTGGATCACGCTCTCCATTCTCGTCGTGCCGATGTACATGTTCACGCCGGCCGAGCTCGCCCCCAACGAGGACCAGGGCGTGGTCTTCGGCGCCATCGACGTGCCGCCCAACGCCACGCTGGAGCAGCTCACGCCGTACACGGAAGAGATCAACCGCGTCTTCATGCAGACGCCGGAGTTCGAGAACAGCTTCCAGTTCACGTTCCCCAATACCGGCTTCGGCGGCATGCTGGTGAAGCCTTGGGATCAGCGGAAGCGGAGCATCTTCCCCATCCAGGCGGAGGTGAGCGAGAAGCTCGGCAACATCTCCGGCGTGCGCGCGCCGGTGTTCCTTCCCTCGGCGCTCCCCAGCGCGGGCTTCTTCCCGCTGGAGGTCATCCTGGCTGGCACAGGAAGCCACGAAGAGCTCCTGCGCTACGCCGAGAAGCTGGTGGACGCCGCGGCCACCAGCGGTCAGTTTGCGTTCCCACCGTTCACCGACGTGCGCATCGACCAGGTGAATTCGGAGATCGTCCTCGACCGCGACAAGGTGGCCTCCATGGGGCTCACCATGCAGGGCGTGGGCGCCGACATGGCGTCCATGATGGGTGGCAACTTCGTCAACCGGTTCAACATCGATGGCCGGGCCTACAAAGTCATCCCGCAGATCGAGCGCAGCGCCCGGCTCAACGCCGACCAGCTGAAGGACATCTACGTGACCGGCCCCGAGGGCAAGCTCATTCCCCTCTCGTCCATCGCCACCATCCGCACCGGCATCGAGCCGCGCACGCTCAACCGCTTCCAGCAGCTCAACGCGGTGAAGATCTCCGGCGTCACCACGCAATCGCTCAACGGCGGTCTGAAGGTCATGGAGGACGAAGCGAAGAAGATCCTGCCGGCCGGCTACCGCCTCGACTACACCGGTGAGTCGCGGCAACTGCGCCAGGAGGGCGGCAAGTTCCTGCCGGCCATGGGCCTCGCGGTGGTGCTCATCTTCCTGGTGCTCGCGGCGCAGTTCAACTCGTTCCGCGACCCGTTCGTCATCCTCATGGGCTCGGTGCCGCTCGCCATGTTCGGCGCCATGATCTTCACCTTCCTGAAGTTCACCGGCCCGCCGGGCATGGAGTTCGGCCTCACCCAGGGGTGGACGACCACGCTCAACATCTACTCGCAAGTGGGCCTGGTGACGCTGGTCGGTCTGGTTTCGAAGAACGGCATCCTCATCGTCGAGTTCGCCAACTCGCAACAAGAGCTGGGCATCCCCAAGATCGAGGCGGTGCGCATGGCGGCCCTCACCCGCTTGCGCCCGATCCTCATGACCACCATCGCCACCGTGGTGGGTCACTTCCCGCTCACGCTGGTGAGCGGAGCCGGCGCGGTGGCCCGTAACTCCATCGGCATCGTGCTGGTGGGCGGCATGACCATCGGGACCATGTTCACCCTGCTCGTGATTCCTTCGGTGTACGTGCTCCTCGCCAAGGACCACCAGAAGAGCGAGAAGGTACGCAAGGAAGACGAAGCGCCGGAGTCCGGCGGCGCCCTCCCGCAACCGGCGGAGTAGGGCGGCGCGTGCCTCCCTGATCCGGGAGGCGCGGCGCGTGTGTCAGCTCGTGCCAACGCGGGGCTGCACCACGGCATTTGCGCCGAATTTCGCGGGAGCGGGGCGGTCCGCATCTTGAAAAGCGAGCCGCCATGGGGTTCGATCCGCTGACCGCCGAAGAGCGCGCCGAGGAGCTCGTTCGAGCGCGCCCGCGATCCCTGCCCGTCGTTCCCCGTGCGGGTCGTGCGCTTCGGCACTTGCCGCTGGCGGCCGAGGCGCGGGCGGAAGACAAGAAGTGGCGGCCGAGGTATTGCGTGTGGGAGATCACGCTCGCGTGCGATCTCGCCTGTCGCCACTGTGGCTCGCGCGCCGGCCACGAGCGCCCGGACGAGCTGAGCACGGACGAGGCGCTGGATCTGGTGCGGCAAATGTCGGAGCTGGGCGTCGAAGAGGTCACCCTCATCGGCGGCGAGGCCTACCTGCGCGAGGACTGGCTCACCATCCTCGCGGCGTTGGTGGCGGCGAAGATGCGCGTGGGCATCACCTCCGGCGGTCGCGGCTTCACCGAAGAGCGACTCCGGGCGGCCAAGGCAGCCGGTCTCCACGGCGTCAGCATCTCCCTCGACGGCGACGAGGCCACCCACGATCGCCTGCGCGGCGTACGCGGCTCCTACCGATCGGCGCTCGAAGCCATGGCCAACGCCCAGCGCGTCGGATTGCGTGTATACTGCAACACACAGATCAACCGTCTATCCATCCCGCACCTGCCGGCTATTCTCGAGACCATCGCCCCGCTTGGCGTCAGCGCGTGGCAAATTCAGCTGACGGTGCCCATGGGACGCGCGGCCGACGAGCCCGAAGTGCTCGTGCAGCCGTACGATCTGCTCGAGGTGTTTCCGCTCCTGGCCGCGCTGAAGACCCGCTGCGATGCGCTGCGGGTGCGCCTGTGGACCGGGAACAACGTCGGCTACTTCGGCCCTCACGAGACGGCGCTGCGCGGGCACTACCCCTGGGGTCACGGCGGTCAGTGCGGCGCCGGGCGGCTCAGCCTGGGCATCGAGGCCAACGGCGCCATCAAGGGCTGCCCTTCGCTCCCCACGGCGGCCTACACCGGCGGCAACATCCGCGACGCGTCGCTGAAGGACATCTGGGAGCGCTCGGCGCCGCTTCGCTTCACGCGCAACAAGACCGTCGACGAGCTGTGGGGGTATTGCCGCGGCTGCTACTACGCCGAGGACTGCATGGCCGGGTGCAACTGGACCACCCACGTGTTCTTCGGGCGGACCGGCAACAACCCGTTCTGCCACCACCGTGCGCTCGAGATGCAGAGAGCAGGCAAGCGCGAGCGCGTGGTGCGTGTGTCGGCGGCCAGCGGCGAGCCGTTCGACCACGGCATCTTCGAGATACGGGAAGAGAACATCGAGCCGGCGAACCGGAGGGAAGAGCCATGAGAGCAAAGCTGCGTGCGTGCGTGGAGTGCGGACGGCACATACGAATCGTCGAGGGCGGATGCCCGTTCTGCGGAGCCGCGCTCCCAGCTTCGTTCGCCGAACCCCCGGCGCGCGGTCGGCCTATCGGCGCGCTCGGGCGCGCCGCGGTGGTCATGGTGGGAGCAGCGGCGGCCGCCAGCGGCGCTTCACTGGCGGGTTGTAGCGCCGGCGTTTCCGGGGGTGGCGACGGCGGGGACCTTCCACCGATCAGCGCCGCCGACGCCTACGGCTTGCCCGCCGAAGCGGGCTTCTATGACCACCTGAGCGCCGGCGACGTCTACGGCATTCCGGTGGACCGCGACGCCGAGGCCGGCATCAGCTTCGGCGATGCGTACGGTTTACCCGCCGACGGCGGCCGCGACTGACTATTTCAAGCAGTGGCGGGCGAGGACGCTCGCGCCGGAGTAGTCGCCCAGCGGCTCCCACCCGGGCTCGAGGCTCATGGCTTCGAGCGCGGGAAATCGCGCGTTCTGCGTCTTGCCGTCGATATCCACGTAGCTGACCGGGGCATACCCGAACTTGGCCGGCGCGAAGGTGCGCACCTCCCACTGGGCGCACGCGGGGGTGTCGGAGGTGCCGGCGTAGGCGGGCTTTTCACCCGCGACGCCGGAGCCCGAGCTCCCGGCAGAGCACGCTACGAGAGCGCCGTGAAGCGCGAGCGCGCCGACCAGACTGGCAATGATGAGCTGAATCTTCGACTTCATGCCAGGGTGAGCCGCGCTGGGCACGCATGTCGCACACCAAAAATTTGCGCCCTGCCCGGAGCGCATCCGCGCGTGTACGCTGAAAGCGGAGCGCCGCATGCCCGTAGTCCCTCGCGCGAAGTGGTTCCTGATGCCGCTGCTGGTGACGGCGGCCTGCGGAAGCGATGGTCGGCCTCCGCTCGCAGACTATCGCTCCCCGCCGCGCGACGACGCGGGGGACGTCGCGGTCCCGCCGCCGTTGCCCGACGAAGTGCTGCGGGTCGAGCCGCGCACTGCCGTCTTGTTCCTCGATACGGCGGCGCCTATGCCGTCGGCTGCCGTACAGAAGTACCGGGTGCTACACAAGACGAGCTCCGGTTACGAGGACGTGACGAGCACAGCAACATTCGGGATGCGCAATCCGACCATCGGCGCCTTCGCCGGTGACACCTTCACGTCGGTGGACCACCTGCCGGCCGGCGTCGACAACGCCTCCAGCACGCTGACGGTCGAGGCGGCCGGCGAAACGTCGAGCGCGACCATCACCGTGGTGGCGATTCCCCGAAGCGGTGAAGGGCGTGAGTTCTTCTTCGTGGTCCCGCTCAATCAAGCGCCGAGTCCGGCGAGCGATGTGCTGCCTTTCACGACCCGCATCCAGGCGGCCGACGTCGCCTTCGTGATGGATACGACCGGATCCATGAGCATGGCCATCGGCGCGCTGAAGACGCAGCTCACGGCGTCGCTGCTGGGCCGGCTGCAGGCGGCGATTCCTTCGGTCGGGCTCGCGGTGGTGAGCCATCGCGACGAGAGCGACGACGCGGAGCTCGTCTCCGTGAAGCAGCCGGTGACCACGTTCCTCGCAGACGCGCAGGCGGCGGTGAAGCTGCTGGGGGCGGGCGGCGGCGGCGACGAATCGGAAGGGCAGTCGCAGCCATGTTCCACGTTCTGACCGGGGCCGGCGTCGGTGTGGTGCCCAAGCACGTGGCACCTGCGCCGCGACGAGGCGGCGCGGACTTTCGCCCGGGGGCGCTGCCGGTGATCGTGCTCATCTCCGACGCGAGCTGGCACGATCCGAGCGCAGGTCAGACCGCGGCCACGTTGACGAGCGCCTTCAGCGCGGCCAGCGCGCGGTTCGTATCGCTCACGCCGGGGGACAGGGCACAGGCCGATGCGCTCGCGGACGCCACCCGGTCGCTGGTGCCACCGAGCGCGTTTGCAGGCTGCGCGGCGGGGCGATGCTGCACCGGCCTCGGCGGCGCACCCCGCCCTCCCACCGGTCCGGGCGGCAAGTGTCGGCTCGGATTTCTCTACGACGAAGCCGCGCCGATCATCGGTCCGCAGGTCGCCGATGCCATCACCGCCATTGCCACCAGCTCGATGTACGACGTCACGGCCCGGCCCAGAAATGATCCCGCGAACCCCGACCGCGTCGACGCGACCGCGTTCATCGGCGCCCTGCGCGCCATGGATGGCGGCGACGCAACGCAAGGGTGTCCGCCGCTGGCGGCCAAGGACACCGACAAGGACGGCATCAAGGACACGTTCATCGAGGCGCCGGTCGGCACGCGGGTCTGCTTCGAGGTGCTTCCGGCGGTGAACACCCGGGTGGTGTCGCAGGACAAGCCGCGCTTCTTCAAGGCGTTCATCGACGTGCAGGCGGGGTCCGGCGGCGTGAGCCTCGACACCCATGCGGTGCGCTTCATGGTGCCGCCGAAGCCGCTCGGCGCGAACTGACGGTCAGCCGATCTCCATGGCGTGCTTGGGGCTCGTGAGCACGAGCTCGCGCACCGCGTCCGGCAAGGAAGCATTCTGCCATGCCCGCTCGGGCTCCACCGGACAGCCCATCAGACGGAGCGCCTTGCGCGCATACATGGCCGAGCCGATGGAGTGGTCCGCCATGTGCGCAGTGGCCACCGCGTGACCCACCGCGCGGGCCACCGCAACGGCCACCGGCGACGCGGCCTCCCGCGCTGCGGCGTGGGCCAGCACCGCGGCCTTCTGCGCTGCCCCCACCGAAGCCTCCCCCGCTTCCCACGCCGCACCTACCCGGAGCGCATCGCGGAGGCGCGGGTCGAGGTCGCCTTCGAGGAGCGGGAGAACCCGCGTCGCGCACACGAGCGCCCACTTCATCAGCAGGCGGTGTTGCTCCGGCTCGAGCGGTCCCCCGCGATGCTTCGCCACGAAGCGGCGGTCACGCACGTCGGGCGCCTCGCTTTTCGCGGCGCTTCCACCAGTCGTGCATGGACGTGAACATGGGAACGAGGTCCATGGCGTCCTCGGTGGCCGAGTACTCCACGCGCGGGGGCACTTCGGCGAAGACCTCGCGAGCCACCAGCCCATCCTCTTCCAGCGCGCGCAGCTGGCTGGTCAGCATGGTCTGGGTGATGCCGGTGATGGCGCGCTTGAGGGAACCGAACCGCTGCGTCCCCTCGAAGATGAGAATCTGCAGGATCCAGAGCTTCCACTTTCCGCCGAGCATGGCGAACGCGAGGGGAGCCGGACACTCGGGGGCAGGCGCATGCTTGGTTCGGGCCATGAATATGGCAATAGTATGCTTTTCGTACCTAGCTAAGAAATTGTTGCCTACTTGGATTCGGAGACCGAGCTGTTTAGCTTCCTGTGCACCGATGAAGCACGCAATCTCCGCCGCCTGCGTCTGCGGGGCCTTCACGCTCCGCGCCGAGGGCGCACCGATCGTCACCACCGCCTGCTACTGCAAGAGCTGCCAGGCCGCGGCATCGAAGCTGGGCGATCCCGCACTGCTGGAGAACGATGGCGGTACCCTCTGCACCCTCGTCCGGAAGGACGGCGTGCACTGGACCACGGGCGCGCTCCGCGAGCATCGCTTGACGCCGACCAGCAAGACGCGGCGCGTGGTGGCGACCTGCTGCGACACGCCGATGTTCATGGAATTCACCAACGGCCACTGGCTGAGCCTGTACACCGCGCGGTTTCCGCCTGCGGATCGACCTCCGCTGGAGATGCGCGTGATGACCCGCGATGCCCCGGGCGGGCCCGGCGCCTTCACGGACGGCGTGCCGAGCTACGCGACCCACTCGTTCGCCTTCTTCCTTCGCCTGTTCTGGGCCTGGGCCCGCATGGGCTTTCGCGCGCCGACCATCGACCTTGCAGGGAGCACCCGCGATGCCGTCTGACACAACCAAGATCGAGATCGAGAACTTCACGTCGCCGGGCCGCACCGTGCGCGTGGATCGCGCCAAGTACGAGGCGATGCGAAAGGCGCTCCTCGCGGTGCTGCCGAAAGCCTCCCCGGGCCTGACCGTGGCCGAGGCCAAAGCGAAGCTCCTGCCGCTTCTGCCCGAGGCGCTCTTTCCCGGCGGCGACAAGGCCGGCTGGTGGCTCAAGGCCGCGCAGCTCGATCTCGAGGCCAAAGGCGTCATCCAGCGCGAGGCCACCAAGCCGCTGCGCTTGCGTCGGTCGTGACCGCTACCAGATGTGCGAGAGCGATTTTCGGAGCGTGAGCAACGCCGCCGCATCGAGGGACTTCAAGATGGGCTCGGGCACCGAGACATAGGGCGCCAGCTTCTCGATGCGCTGCGCCACCTTCGGGCGATCGGCCTCGGGCACCCGCTGGAGCACGTGCCACAGCGAGAGCGTGTCCGGCGTGTCGGCCTCGCGCAGTACCGGTTCGAGCGCGCCCTGCTCCCAGTCGAAGGCGACGAGCGCCGCGTGAAAGGCCGGCGTGCTGTCGGTCCAGCTGGGCGTGCCCGGCCCCAGCCCCTTGCGCGTCACGCACTCGGCGCCGGCGGGGACCCACGCCTCGCGCCCCTTGCCCTCGAGCGAGACCTGCCCGGTGTCCACGTGCAGGAGCGAAGAGCCGTCATCGCGTACCACCAGGTGATACGCGCATCCGAGATCGACCGCCGACACCGACGGCGTGTCGACCACGAAGAGCCGGGGCGGCGCATTGACGACGGCATCGATGCGGCCGCGATCGAGGGCCAGCCGATGCTCGCGCTCGCCGGTGCGGACGATGCGAACCTTGGAGTCCGGCGACACCCGCACGTTCCCGATGTCCGCCACCCGGATGTTGGCGCGGGAGCTGGAGTCGGTCTCGAGCCAGGCGCCCTCGTGCAAGTCGCCACTGCCCACCAGGCGCGCGCCGCCGATGGTGGGCGCTCCGGTCTCGCGAACCACCTGGAACGAGGGTCCACTCACGCCCGCGACGGGCGCCTGCGGGCCGCGCCCGTGGTACACCATGAGCGCCGCCGCTGCCGCCAGCGCCAGAATCGCCGCCGCGCGGACGGGCCAGCTCGCCTTCGCGCGTACCTTGGTCGCGACGGCGTGCTCACGCTCCCGGTAGGCGAGCGGACGCAGCGCCTTCTCGAGGGCTTCCACCTCGCGGTCGACGGGGCCGCTGCCATCGAAGAGATAGTCCTGTTCGTCGTTCATAGCGCTTCCCTCAGGAGCTTCATGCCTCGGTGCAAGTTGACCCGCACGGAGTCGGGGGTGAGCCCCACTTGCTCGGCAATCTCGGGGCCGGTGAGGCCCTCCACCAGGCGGAGCACGAGCGTCTCCCGGTAGGCCTCCGGGAGCGCCTGGATCTTGCCGAGGATCCGCCGCGCCTCGGCGGCGTCCTCGGGACCGCACGGGCTGCCGGACGGCTCGACGTCGCTCTCCTGCGGGCTCCGCTTCCTTCGCCGCAGCACGTCGTGGGCGCGATTGCGGGCGATCTGCGCGAGCCATCCGCCGATGGCCTCGACGTGGGCGAGCGCGTGGAGGTTCTCCATGGCAGCCAGGAACACGTCCTGCACCAGATCGTCGGCCTCCGCGGGCGTCACGCGCGACAGACCGATTCCGTGCACCATGCGCGCATATTTTCGGAACACGACGGCGAACGCCGCGGCATCGAGCGGGGCGGCGGCGCTGCCTTCCACAGGCGCCACCGCCGCGAGCTCGCCGCCAGGCCGCATCACGCGTTCTCGCCGATCTTCTTGGGCCGCATCCCCGGAGTCTCGCACGAGCAAGGAGGCGGCGGAAAAATGCCGAAAGCCGAGAGCGGGTCCCACACCCGCTGCTCCATGGCGCGGTCGAGGGTGGCCACGTAGCGCTCGGGCACAGCGAACCCTGCGTCGGACATCTCCTGCGCGATCTCCATGGGCACATGCTGTGCGGCGACCCGCGCGCGGTCGACCCGGTACGAGACCATCGATGCCTCTGCGGCCACCGCGAGACGCGCGCGATCGGCTTCCGTGAGGCGATCATCGGCCCACTCGAGCACCAGGAGCCCCAGCGCCGCGTGCGGCCCCTCGTCGCGGGCGAGCTTCGCGAGAACCGCATGGGTCAAGGGGTGCCGCGAGGCGCGGGAGACCTCGGCGAGGATGGGCACCGTCAGGGCCTCGGCGACCCCGATTCGCAGCGCGAGCTCCACCGCCGTGTGAAACGGCGAGAGGCCCGGCGTGCAGGCGGGCACAAGATCCGAGAGATCGACGAGCCTGGGCGCGGCGCCGCCGAACGCCATGGCCATCCGCGCGTTGAGCTCCACGTGCAGCATCTCGTCGGCCACGAAGTCGCCCACCATGCCCACCAGATCGATGGGCGCGCCGGCCTCGAGGAGCGCGCGCGCCACCGCCGCGAAGGTTGCGCCCGAGCAGTACTCGAAGAACGCGCCCTCGGTCCACGACGCCTGCGCCGCCTCGATGACCTCCGGGCGGTAGGCCGCGAGGTCGACCGCGTCCCACGGAAAGTCGTCCACCTGTTGCCGCTTCCGCCGCGCGCGAAAGTGGCGCTCGGCGGTGCCGCCCGCCCACGAGAGCTCGAACGGGGTCACGACGCGGGCTTCCGGTCTCCCTTGCCGGAGGGTTCGTGCCGCTTCTCCTTCGGCGTGCACACCTTCACGTCTTTGCTGGCCTTTCCGTTCCCCACCCGCTTCACCAGGCACACGTAGCCGGGCGGGTCCGGCTTGTCGGCGTCGATGGTGATGGCCGAGTCGGCCCGGGCCAGGCCGGTCGCCAGGGTGAGCGACAGCGACGTACAGAACAGCAGCGCTTTTCTCATGGACCAAAGACGCGCGAGGCCCCGCGACCGTTAGCGCAGGCCCGCGCATTCTTCCGATCCGGGCCTCAATCGAAGGGAGGGCGCCCACTCTTTCCGTACCGCGTTGCGTCAGCGAGCCTTCGGACGGCCGCGACGTCGACCTTCGGGTTGATCTTCGCCAGCGCCGCATCCTGCAGCACGCCGTGAGCGAACAGCGTCGCGATGGGCTCCTGCGGCACCATTTGTCCGTAGTAGTCGGACGCCCAATCCGCAAACTGGCGAGGCCCACCGCCGAGGGACGCGAGCATCCAACGCGACCCGTCACCCGGCATCTCGTCGTAGTCCGCGGGGAACTTGGTGACGCCGACGACCCACTTGGCGAGGCCATAGCCGTGGGCAATGCAGAACGTGACTTCGCGGGGTTCCGGCACGACCCGCGGATCGTCGAGCAGCTCACGCAGCGACCGGGGGACGGCGTCATACATACCCGGCCAAGGCGTTCCGCCTTCGATCTGATACGGGCTCATGGGGGAAGTGTGATCGAAGCCGCGGATGAGGACGCCGGCTTTGACGAACGCGATGGCGTAGTTGTCCCCCGCACCGTTGTCGCGCGTGAAGAGAGCTCCCTTCTCCCAGGACGGATCGAGCCGGTAGTGCGGATGCTCGGAGCCGATCGCCATCTCCGCCAGCGCCAGGCTCACGCAGCGCTTCCAGAGAGTCTCGGGATCGGGCATCGCGCGCAGGTTCTTCGTGGAAGGAGTGCCGCTCATGGGCCTCCATTCTAACCCGAAGAATGAACCCTACAGAAACTGGACCGGATCGATGTCCACGGTGGCGTGCACTTTCCGCGGCAGATCGGCCATCGCCGCGTAGACCGCCCGGGCCACGTCGCGCAGATGCTTGCGACTCTGCCCACGCAGCATGAGGCGGAAGCGGAAGCGCGCCTTGAGTCGGGTGAGCGGCGCTGGGGCCGGACCCACCACCTCCACCGCGTTCCCTGCGACGCGTCGGGCCACCTCCGCGAGGAGGCGAGCGGCGCCCAGTGTCTCCGCTTCGTCCGGTCCGTCGACGCGCACCAGCACCAGCCGGGCGTAGGGCGGATAGAGGAGCTCCTTGCGGGCCTCCATCTCGCGCTCGGTGAAGGCGCGCACGTCGTGGCGCACGGCAGCCTTGATGGCCGGGTGATCGGGATCGTAGGTCTGGATGAGCACGCGGCCCTTGGCGTCACCGCGGCCGGCGCGACCGGCCACCTGCACCATCAGGTGGAACGCGCGTTCTGCCGCGCGGAAATCCGGGATCGAGAGCGCAGCGTCGGCGTTGATGACGCCCACCAGCGTCACCGCCGGCAGATCGTGCCCCTTGGTGACCATCTGCGTGCCCACCAGGATGTCGACCTCACGATTGCGTACGCGCGTGAGGATCTTCTCCACTTCCTTGCCGCTGGCCACGTCGCGATCGAGGCGCGCCACCCGCGCCGTGGGAAAGGCCGCCGAGAGCGTCTCTTCCAGCCGCTCGGTGCCGATGCCTTCGAGGGCGATCTCGCCGCTCCCGCAGTGCGTGCAGTTTGCAAGCATCGGAATCTCGTAGTCGCAGTAGTGGCAGCGGAGGGTGCTGCCGCGGCGCTTGTGGTAGGTGAGCGCCACCGAGCAGTTGGGGCACTCGGCGTGCTTGCCGCAGGCCTCGCAGCGGGCGCTCGGGGAGAAGCCGCGGCGGTTCAGGAAGAGAATGCTCTGCTCGCCCCGGGCCAGCGCGTCTTCCAGGGCGCGATGGAGCGGGAGCGAGATGCGCTTGTCGCCGGTGGGGCCGGGGCCGGTCTTGCGGAGATCGATGACCCGCACCTCGGGGAGCTCCTGGGCGCGGGCGCGGGTCGGCAGCTCGAGCACCCGCGCCTTGCCCTCGATCACCAGGTACTCGGTCTCGAGGGAGGGCGTCGCGCTCCCCAGGATGGCCACCGCGTTTCCGCGGTGCGCCCGGAGAATGGCCATGTCGCGCGCCTGATAGCGCACCCCCTCTTCTTGCTTGAAGGAGGGATCGTGCTCCTCGTCCACTACCAGGAGGCCGAGCTTCGCCACCGGCGCGAAGAGCGCGCTGCGGGCGCCGATGACCACGTCGACCTGACCGCTCCGGAGGCGGCTCCACATGCCGAGGCGCTCCTTGGGCGTGAGCCCCGAGTGGAGCACCGCCACGTCGTCGCCGAAGCGCCCGCGAAAGCGCGCCACCAGCTGCGGCGTCAGCGCAATCTCCGGCACCAGCACGATGGTGCTGCGGCCGCTGGCCTTGGTGTCCTCGATGGCGCGGAAGTACACCTCCGTCTTGCCGGAGCCGGTGACGCCCCGGAGCAAGAAGGTATGCCCCTTGCCGTCGGCGATGGCCCCACGAATCGCCTGCGCCGCCGCGTCTTGCGCCTCGGTGAGCGTAGGTACCGGCTCCTTCTCGGCGCCCTCGCGAAAGAACGGATCGTCCGGCCGCTCTCGCTCCTCGAAGCGTAGAAGGCCGAGCTCCACCAGCTTGGCGGTGGCGGCGCGCGCGCTCTTCCAGGTTTGCTCGAGCCGCGCCACCTGCGACGCGCCCACGCTGCGCACGTGGGCCAGCACGCCGGCCTGCTGCGCCGAGAGCTTGAGGTCCGCCGGAGGCGCGCCGTCGGTGGGAAGCACCCACTGCACCTTGCGCGGAGCCACGCCGCGGGTCGCGTCGGGAAAGAGCGAGGGCTCTTGCAAGGCCTGCTCGGTCACGCGATCCATGGGCGGAAGCGCCAGCCGCACCACCTCGCCGATGGGCGCCAGGTAGTAGCCGGCGATGTCGCGCAGGAAGTCCACCAGGTCCTCCGGGAGCGAAGGCTCGCCCAGCACCTGCGCGATGGACTTCAGCTTGGGGTCCGGCACCTCTTCTTCACGAAGCGCCACCACCACGCCCACCAGCTTCTTGGAGCGGAACGGGCACACGCAGCGCACGCCCTTCTGCACCCGCGCTACCAGGTGCGGCGGGACCACGTAGCTGAAGGTGTGCGCGAGCGGAACCGGCAGCGCCAGCTCGGCAATGACGGTCATTGTTTGAGCGCGAAGTATCCGGCGGCGAGGAGCGCGAGCACGCCGATGGCGATGAACATCCACGCGCGGCTCGGCGCCGCGGGCTCCGCGACGGTGGCGGCGCTCTCGGTCGGTGCGCCGACGATCTCCACCTGCGGCTCCGGCGCATCTACGGGCGCCTTGGGC